>JBPOHE010000137.1:0-10059 GCA_052035915.1 Pseudomonadota bacterium | reverse complement strand
GATTTGATCTCGAAAATGCTCCGGCAGGCCCGTTGCAACATCTGATCCTCGAGAAAAGCCCGTCCACCCAAGGCCGGGGACGGGATAACGAAACGGATCTCGGTATCCGGCAGACGGGAATCGACCTGGCTCCAGCGGCCATAGCGGTTCAGATTGAAATCGAAACCTTCCGGTAACTCTCTGGCGATAGCCAGGTAAAGCGCGTTCAAGGTCAGGGGATAGGTCTGGTCGTCGGCGCGGGAAATGACGGCCGTCGCCTCATATCCCACCTGGATCTCCAGGATGTCGGTGATCCCATTGCTTTGACAAAGATCGAGTTCATTCCCCCGGATGCGGCGGGATACGGCCACCACATCCGGATATTGTAATCCAAGCCCCTCGCAAAAGACCTCGATACCCCGGGCCGAACCCTCATTGGCCATAATCGCCGGCGGCAATCCCGCCTTGGTGGCCAGACGCTCCATCACCGCTTCGGCGAAGGGCTGCATCAGCTTGGAGCCGATGATATAGATGACCTGTCCGTTGGCGCGCAACGAACCCAGGTGTTGGGTTCCGACAGACTCGGTGGCGGAACCGGTAGCCGCGGCCTGGCCAGCCAGACCGGTCAGGGTGGCCAGCCATACTCCCGCCATCCAAGCCACTTTGGAGCGTTTTACGTGTTCCACAAATCAGGCCTCCGCAAAAAATGATGATCGAGTGTTGAACGATAACCTACAAGCTTCCAGGCCGATGGTCCGCCTGGGATTGAAGGGCGAAGTCCAGCTTGAAACACAGCGGCCCCTCTGTTCTGGAAAACGGCTCCAGCAAGCCTCAGACACGCTTCTTGTCTTTGACGAGATAGCGCTTTTGGATCTGGCCGGAGAGTCGGGTGGTGATACTTGGCCAGGCCAGCCCCACCGCCAGCAAGGTCGCCAGACAAGCGAGCGACACGAACTGCCGCAGCACCGGGGTCTCGGTGGGTAGCCATTCGAGCAACTGATAGACCGTCAACAGCCACAACAAGGCTCCCACAAGCAAGCCACTTCGCCCCACAGAGCTAAAAATAACCCACATCAGAAATACATAAACGAACAGCAAACCCAAACCGACAACAAGCTTGAGAAACAGGTCTTCCGGCGACTCCAGGGTCCAGTGATAAAACGAGCGCCCGAAAGGATTGTAGGTCAGCATCACCAGCGCCAGACAGGTCACCCACTGGACGATGAAACGATGCAGACTGAATAGGGTGACCGCGGCCAGGATCTAGCTTCCCAGCTTGATCAGGAGTCCTGATCCTCGCTCGCAGGCCGCATCCGCTTTCCGCCAAGCCGCCGAGGAAGAGCCCCAATCCCTCATATCGACTTCTTCTCAAGTGATCGAGATCAAGGCTTGATACTAAAATAGCCGGAGCGGTTTCACAATCTGATTTCCCGGCGATCGACCGACACGGGCACTGATACACCTATCGCAAAAATGGGCTTTCGGGTACATTTGACGGCCTCCTACACAACCTAAAACGACCCATACTCGTGATCGACCAGACCCACCCCTCGCGAGCCAAAGCTTTGTTTTATCGTTTCTTCCCCGCCGACCGGCGACACCCGAGCGAGTCGGGAGAAGCCGACCCCGGATCAGGAGACCGCTCTCCTTCCCGGCTCCTGCCATGGCTGATCATGCTGCTGCTCCTGGTCCTGCCCCTGGCCACCTACTGGGACACGACCTTCCATGACTACGGGTTCCGCGACGATTACGCCAACCTGCGGGAATCCCATGAAGAGCCGGGAAAGATCCTCGCCTTTACCGCTTCTCACGCCCGCCCCCTGTATGGATGGCTGCTGCAACATTCGTTCGAGCAGGTCGACTCGATCCGGGAACTGGCTTGGTTGCGTCTGACGGGCACGCTGGGGCTGGGGGTGATCGCCATCCTCCTGTTCCGCCTGTTACGACGGCTCGGCTGGGGTCTCGCCGCCGCCGCCTTCACCTCGGCCATGGTATCCCTCGTCCCTTCGGCCCAGGTAATCGCCGGCTGGGCCACGGCTTGGCCCTACACAGTGGCCGCTATCCTTTCGCTTTCCGCCTTTGTGGTCATGACCCCGGCCAAGCGCCCGCCGGGGCGGCTGAGGTGGTTGCTGGCCTGGCTGCTCATGGTGTTCAGTGCCCTGACCTACCAGCCGAATTGCCTGTTTTATGTCATCGGCCTCGCCGCTTCCCTGCCCTTCCGGCGCGAACTGGGGCTGCACCTCAATCTCCGCTGGCTAGGAAGGCATCTGGGCTTGGCCTTTGCCAGTCTGGCGACCGCCTTTCTCATCATGAAAGGACTTTATTTCTGGGATGTGTTCGATCCCTCAAACCGGGTCGCCTTCGAACACGACCCCCTCGGCAAGCTCTGGTGGTTTCTCGAGGAACCCTTGCTCAACGCTATCAATCTGTTCGTGTTGAATGACAACGAAGGCGCCACCTGGATGGCCTATACCGCCGGGGCGGTCCTGACCGGCCTGCTCCTGGCGGTGGGACTGCATCTGGAATGGCGGAAGCCGCACCCAGGTTCCGGCCTTTTCTGGTTGGTGCTGCTGGCGCTCCTGCCCATCGCCGCCTACAGCGTCAATCTGGTGGCCGCCGAGCGCTACGCCAGCTACCGCACCATTTTCACCCTCACCGCCGTCATCCTGATCTTTCTCACCCTGTCCTGGAGCAACCTCTGCGCACTGGCCGGGCGGAGCCGTCGGCTGGTCGAGTGGTCCGGCTACGCGCTTTTCCTCGCGCTGGCGGTTCATACCGCCCAGATCCATGCCTATAGTCTTATCGCCCTTCCCCAAAGCCAGGAACTCGAGACCATCAGGCAGGCGGCCGATCCTCTCAAGCCACGCCAGAAGACCCTCAAGATCTATTTCATGCAACTGGATCCGGAGGATAACCCGACCGAGATCAGCTACAACGACGAATTCGGCTCCTTATCGACCAGCGGGGCCGAATGGATCTCCCAGGAGATGCTCAAGCACATACTCCGCGAGCATTTCCCGAAACTCTCCTCCCAGCATCGTCGCTTCGAGATGCGGGTCGGGCTGGAACCCCCGCCCAAAGGAGAAAAGTTCGATCTCGTCATCGACATGCGCAAACTGAGGACGCTGGGTCCCCTCTACGCCGAGTCCGGTTCCCAGAAAACGGTGGTCAAATAACATCCCCGCCGGCCCGGGCGGCTTATTCAACTCGGGCGATTACCGAAAAAGCGCTGGCTGTTCGCTTGGCGCCGCTACACCCATCGGCTTCGCCCCTGATAGCCATAGACGGACGCCGGGCACCGGCTCTTTGGCCCGGCTTTCCGTTCTCCAGTAGAGAACAATGACGCTCCCACTGAATTATTGTTCTCCCAAGAAGAACGGAAAAAGGCCATTTCCCCCCGAGGCCCGGGTCCCTTCGGCCCCACCAAGAAGCGAGGTCGGAGCGCTTGGCACCCCGATACCTGCCAACTTCGACTGCCGGGCTCGATTGGACTGAACCGCGTCGAACCCGACCGCCAGGCCCTTCGACGGCGCCTCTCCTGAACCAGGTCGAACGGCTCCGGATAGGCCGGTGCCCAATCGACAAGCAAAGGCAGACAACCAAATCCTCAGGGATCGCCTCCCGCGGCCAAGATGGTGGCGGAGATTGGGGTTTCCTCGAGAAAAGTGTGCACCAACACCGGCCTGAGGCGCCCCTTCACCCGCACCTCCCCCAAAGGCCGGCTCGCCCAATCCGCGGCGCCGGCCACCCGGGCCGCCTCGCTGAAGACGATATCGACAGCGAATTCCTTGCACAGGGATTCCAAATGGGCGGTCAGATTCACCGTATCGCCCAGGGCCGTATAGGTGAAACGCTGACGTGAACCGAAATTACCCACCGCCGCCGGCCCGGTATGCAGACCGATCCCGATCGCCAGGAACTGGGAGGGTTGTAATAATCCCGCCGCCTGAAGTTCGGCATTCAGGCTCACCAGTCGTCGCCGCATCGCCAGGGCGGCCAGACAGGCGCGACGGGTATGATCCGGTGTTTCCAGAGGGGCATTCCAGAAGGCCATGAGGCAATCGCCGATATATTTGTCGATGGTCCCGCCATGCCGCAGCACCTCTTCGCTCAAGCCGGTGAGAAAATGTGTCATCAGCTCCCCCAATCGCTCGGGAGGAAAGCTCTCGGACAAGCGGGTGAAGCCGCGCAGGTCGCAGAACATCAGCGTCAGCTCCCGATTCTCACCCCGGAGTCGCAGCCGTTCCGGGTGCTGCGCCAACTCATCCACCACCGAGGCCGGCAGGTACTGGGCAAAGGCCTGACGGATCCAGCGGCGCTCGCCGGCACTGCGGGCATAGGACTGGGTAAGCAGGATCGACGCCATGAGGCCGGACACCAGGGTGGAAAAACCGACGTCGAGCAACCAGTGGAAATGCACGAAGAGAAACAGGCTGCCCGCCCAGAGCATGGCCCATAGCCCCAGCACCGCCGCCGCGGCTCCCCAGGCCGGCAGATGGATCAGGGCCAGGGTCACCATCCCCAGAACCAGCAGCAGCGTCAACAATTCCCCCGCCAGCGCCCAACTGGGTCGTACCAACCACTCATCCGCCAGTACGGCGTCGATGAAATCCGCCTGGATGAGTAATCCTGGCCTGGCCGCCGACATCGGCGTGGGATGGCGATCACCCAGGCCGGGAAAGGTGCTCCCCACCAGGACCAGACGTCCCTGCAAGTGGTCGGTGGTCGCGACGGGCGGCTGCTCCAGCAGCTCCGCCGCTGAGATGAGGTGTGCCGGGCGTCGTGCCGGATCCGAAAAATAGATCCAGGCCCGGCCATCCCCGGTGACCGGCAGGGTGAGATGCCCGGCTGGATGTTGGAGCACCGCCGCCTCCAGCCCGGCCGCCCCGACGGCCAAGACGAAGCCCCCGGCCCCCATCCCCAGACGGATCAACTCCAGACTCAGGGCCGGCCAATAGCTCTCCTCGATGCGGCTGAAGGCGGGGAGACGACGCACGATCCCATCGGGCTCGGGGGCGAGAGAGATGAGACCGCGTCCGCTCGCCGCCCGCTCGAAGAGCTCCAGATTCCCCTGGGCGCCGGGAAAGCGGATCAGATCCAGTCGCGCCCGTTCTCCCAGGACGGCCATGATGGAGGTGGAGGTTGACGCCCCCCGGGACTCGCCGATGGCTCGCCAGGCCAGCGCGGTGGGGATACGTTGCATGGCGGTGGCCAGTTGGTGTTCATGGTCCGGTAACAGGGTCAGGGCCTGGCGGAGTGGTTCCGACAAGGTAGGCAGCTTGGCGAGTTCGCTGGGCGAGGTTCGATCGGGTTCGGCAAACACCATATCGAAGGCCAGGGCCACCGCCCCGGCCTCGGCGCAGACATCGAGCAGGCGCGCCATGAGGGATCTCGGCCAGGGCCATTGCCCGAAGCGCTCGATGCTGGCCTCGTCGATGTCGATGACCACCAAGGGGGAATCGGGCGCCGCCTCCCGCGGCCACAGGCGTTGATAGAGATCGAAAGCGGCGACCCGCAGCCCTTCGATCCAGGTCGGATCAAGCAGCCTGAGCCCCCCGCCCAGGCCGGCCATGAGAAGAAAAAACAGGAGCCTAGTCGAACGCCACACTGGCCACGGCACGTTTGATCTTGGCTTCGCTCCAGACATAAGGCGGCGCGGGTGGGCGATCCCTGGCCCTGATCACCGTGCCCTTGCCCGCCTCGAGGATGACCCTTCCCCCAGGCGTGGTCACCTGGACGCGTCCGCTGAGGACGATGACGTCCAGAAGGCCCTCGATGGGTCCACCCCAGAATTCGGTACCGCGCAAGCCGAGATCGGCGACCGGCGTCGAGAGACGAACCTTGTCCGGCGCCAACTTCCCCACCGCCCCGGTCAACACCCGGAAACTCCCGCCCAGGTTGAGCCCCGCGGCCCCCTCCCGGGCCTTGGGGTCATAGAGAAAACGGTCGATCCGCAGTTGACTGTTTTCACCCAGGGTGATCTCCATCCCGTCGCTGAAACGGATCTGCAAGCGGGCGCCGGCGGCGGTACGCACCAGATCGCCTTCATGCACCTGGGCGTCCGGGGCGAGATCCCGTCTCTCGGCGCCACGATCCGCCGTGGCGCTGCCTTGAATCCGCGCCACCCGCCCCACTTCCGGCTCGGCGGCCAGCGCCACACCTAACACAAAGAACAAGACCATGGCAAAAACAGGACGACAACCTCTCATTCCTTTTCTCCTCAGCAGTCGTGAAGGCCCCGGGTGGCGGCCTCGATGCAGATCGGTCAGCTTGCCTCGCCCCCGGCGCTTTATGTTGTGGCTTTGTGGATTGAGACCGACCATCCCGAGGCACTATATCCTGAGGCGGGTCGAGGGGAAAGGCGGACTCCCGGACCGGCTCAGCAGCTATCAGTTCTTATACCATCTCCGGTTAGATTCTATGATCGTAGCGCCACCGAACATGGCGTGGCCAGGCTTTCGGTAGGAGGCCCGCCCTCGGGCCGATCTTGATCGTCTCGCGGCGCTCCTTCGGCTCCGGGACAGGCCCCACCAGCTAGTGGAACCCGAAGACTGGGCGCTACAGGAACGAAAGGAGCGGATTCCAAAATAATAAGAATATTTGAAATTACAATGAGAAATAAATAGAAAAATTTATATTTAATGCCATTTTGACCCCATGCCCGCCCCCTTCGGTAACAGTCGGGGAACACGGCAAATAGGCGATCATACTCGCAGGGTGAAAAGGGTTATCTCATGCCGTCCTGCAAACGCCCGCTTACCGAAACAAAACCGAGGCCGTCAAGGGTCCTAAAACCCATTCTTACCCAATCAATCCAGTTTCAAGTGGAATTTCTCCGCCTCAGGGCTGGTCGCCCAGGCAACGAAACGCCATTTGTCTCCCTCGAATTTCTGGCCGGTCTTGGCCCCGATGATATCCAGCAGCACCTTGCGGGATTCCTCAAATCCCCCGGCAAACCCCTTGAGCAGATCCACATAGGACTGCAATCGGCTGGCTGAATCCGGGTTGGTACTCATATCCGCTCGAGTCTCCAGGGATTGGGCCGCCTTGGCCAAGAGCGAAAGTTGCCGCTCGTCCTGTTCGGTTTTCATCTGCTCCACCAGGGGCTGGGCCAGAGACAGGGCGGCCGCGGGCTCCAGTTTGGCGGCCAGGTTGGCGACCGCCTGGGCCAGGGCCGAACGTGCCCTACTGTCCCGTTCGGTTTTCATCCGCTCCACCAGGGGCTGGGCCAGAGACAGGGCGGCCGCGGGCTCCAGGGCGGCGACCGCCTGGGCCATAGCCGAACGTACCCTACTGTCCTGTTCGGTTTTCATCCGCTCCACCAGGGGCTGGGCCAGAGACAGGGCGGCCGCGGGCTCCAGTTTGGCGGCCAGGGCGGCGACCGCCTCGGCCAGGGCCGAACGTGCCCTACTGTCCTGTTCGGTTTTCATCTGCTCCATCAGGGGCTGGGCCAGAGATAGGGCGGCCGCGGGCTCCAGCTTGGCGGCCAGGGCGACGACCGCCTGGGCCATAGCCGAAAGTGCCCACCCGTCTTGTTCGGTTTTCATCCGCTCCATCAGGGGCTGGGCCAGAGACAGGTCGGCCGCGGGCTCCAGTTTGGCGGCCAGGGCGGCGACCGCCTCGGCCAGGGCCGAACGTGCCCTACTGTCCTGTTCGGTTTTCATCCGCTCCATCAGGGGCTGGGCCACAGGTTTAATGTCATCCAGTCGAATCTGGGCCAAGGTGGGGGCAACGAAGGCACGGGAGCCAGATGTTGAATTGGGGGAGGCAAGTAGTTTCTGGCACATCCCACTTAAAGCCGCGCTTCGCTCACCCGTCAAATCCAAGCCCACCGCCAGATGGATGAGCAGATCGGGGTGATGGCTCGCCCGAGCCGATGCCTCTTCATTTTCCAACACCGCTTGCAGCGCCTGCTGTTTGGCCCGCCAGCGGACAGTGGCAAACTCCCTCAAATGATTGGCTTCGTTGTTGGAGAGTTCTGAATCATTATCGAGGGCGGCGATGGCGCTTTGGGCGATATTGAGCTCCTGCTGGAAGGCGGCCCAATCGTAGGCCGCCAATACCAGGCCCAGGGTCAGCAACCCGGGCAGCAGGCGCAGGCTGCTCCAGGCCAGGTAGCGGCGGTGCTGACCGATACTCAGCCGTCGGCGCAGGATTTCCCACACCAGCCTGGGCTGTAGTCTGACCGGCAACAGGGTGCGCCATTTCTCCCGCCAGCCAGCGGCTTCTTGCCAAGCCGCCGCCTGTTCCTCGAGCCACAACCGCCAGCGGTTGTTTGCCCGCTGCACCTCCATCACCCCCCTGACCAGGTAGTCGTGATAGAGCAACCATGCCTCGCCCCCCTTCTCCGTTTGCACCATTTGCCGAAGGATGCGACGATGTTGCAGTTGATGAAGCGCCTCCTGGAGCGTTTCCGGGGAGACACCAGGCTCGTGGGCGCTCAGTTCCTCGAACGAGGCGCGGCGCGCCTTCTTGCTCACCGGATCGATCAGCCGCAGCAACAAGGCGATCAGGGATGTTTCAGATAGTCCGGATATTCCCTTGGTATAGCCCTGGACATACAACCGCTCCAGCCCTGGGAGTCCGCCCTGGGCACGGTATTGTCCAGCGGTGAGAAAGGTCCAGCGGCTGATCGCATCCAGGGAGATCACCATCTGGATGGGGAGTATCTGTCCCTGCTGACCAGCCAGATCCTTGAGCAGCAGATCACGAAGTTGGTTCCAGCCATACTCGGGCTGCTCGACCACCGGGGCGTTGTCCGGGCCAGGGGTGGTGATTTGGTCCAGCAATGGGGCGATGAGATTGTGCTCAACCCGCCAGAGGGTATAGGAACTGGCTTCGCAGAACCGAATGACGTCCAGACCAGCGCGGGTATCGTTACGGGTGATGGCAAGACAATGCCATTGTCGCCCCCTCGCGCCTTCGGCGACCCGGCTCCAGAAAGGGTTGCCGGCCAGAAATTCCTGGGAGGACGACAAGCTCGATCCGCCGGCGGGATAAAATTTGTCCCGATAAGCCGTTTGATAGTCGTCGAACTGATCGAAGACCAAGAGGGGTAGGCGTGCCGTAGCGGGTTTGAGCTTGGCCAGCGCCTCGAATACTTGGCTTGGCTGCGGATACTGGGTGAAGCCCAATTTTTCGCACACCGACTTGTGTTCAGTCCAGAGCGCGCGACCGAGCAGATCGGTGAGCCCTTCGTCCCAAGGCGCGCCGGAAAGATCGATGAGAATGGGCAGAGGACGCGCCGCGTCCCCTTCACACCAGGGCAGCACGCCGGCACGGACCAGGGCACTCTTCCCACACCCGGATTCGCCATCGAGAAATACCAGCGGATGGCGTTCACATAACTGACCCAATTCCAGGATCTCCCGCTCCCTTCCTTTCAGAAAACGGGGGTCATCGGCCGGAATCAGAAAGCGTTCGGGGCGGCGCAGCCTTGATTTTCGAGCAAAGGCCACTTTCAACAGATACAGGGCGATCAGGATCAGCAGTGCCGAAATACCCCAACGACTCCCTTCGGGGAGCTGCTGAAAGATGTCCGAGTTCTTTACCAGCTTACTGAAAAAGTCGGAAAAGCCGTTCAAGAAGGCAGTGACGCCGAGGATTGCCGCGTTAACAGCGGCCAGGCGATTGGTGATTCGGTCCAGAAAGCTCGATTTATCCGTCATCGGTCCTTGTCCAATGGGCTTGCTTGATAGGGGTTATTCGGGTGCGACAAGAGGCAGGGACAAGACCAGAGTCTACTTCTCTCTGCGATACCTTGGATATTCTAAGAGGCTGCCTGGTAATAAATAACGGTCGAGTGGGCCGTGAGAAGATCAAGATCGGCCCCCGAGCGGGCTTCCCACCGAAAGCCGCGCCATGTTCGGGAGCGTCTGGATCATACAATCTATCCAGAAAGGGTATTACAACTCCGGACACTGTATTCGCTCTCTACCGCCCCCGGCAGCGGCTGTTAGCAACAAATAGATCTGTCCGGTTTAGTAGCACATAAACTGTCCGCTTTGATGTGCGCGGTGGGAAGGCGCGAAGGGCGAGAGCCCGAAGCGAATTCCCACCGCGCGGCGCGCCTCAGCCCTA
>JBPOHE010000085.1:0-57383 GCA_052035915.1 Pseudomonadota bacterium | reverse complement strand
ATCGGCGACATAGAGCTGGAACAACAGATGACAGGGTGGCAACGCCATGCGTGGCAGATCGGCGACGTTCCAGGCGCTGACGATGAGGCGACGGGAATCCGGAGTGGCGCGGATCTGCTGGATCAGCTCGCTGATCTGGTCGATGTGGCCGCCGTCCGGGGTCGGCCAGGAGCGCCATTGATAACCGTAGATAGGCCCCAGCTCATCCTGCTCGTCCGCCCATTCGTCCCAGATGCTGACCCCGGCTTCCTTGAGGGAGCGGACATTGGTCTCGCCACGCAGGAACCAGAGCAGCTCGTGGATGATCGACTTCAGGTGTAGCTTCTTGGTGGTCAGCAGCGGGAAACCCTGACTCAGATCGAAACGCATCTGATGTCCGAACAGGCTCAGGGTACCGGTGCCGGTGCGATCCGACTTGCGCGCCCCCTGGTCGAGCAAGAGTCGGAGCAGATCGAGATAGGCGCGCATACCCGAGCTACACCTGGGCCCGGCGACGATAGGCGGCTACCAACAGCCAGAGTCCGGCCAGAAGCATGGGAAAACTCAGGAGTTGCCCCATGGTCAGCCAACCAAAGGCGAGATAGCCGAGTTGAACATCCGGGAGGCGGACGAATTCCACCAAAAAACGGAACAGGCCGTAACAGAGCAGGAACACCCCGGACACGGCCATGGTTGGCCGCGGACGCCGGGAGAAGACCCAGAGGATGAGAAACAATAGCGCCCCTTCCAGTAGCGCCTCATAGAGCTGGGACGGGTGCACCGGCGGGCTCCAGACCGCCATCGGCGCCGCGGCGCAGAATTCCTGGAAGCGTCGGCAGGGGAGGGCGAGGCCCCAGGGGAGACTGGTGAAGCCGCCCCAGAGTTCGCCGTTGATGAAGTTGCCGAGACGACCGGTACCTAATCCCAGGGGGACCAGGGGGGCGAGAAAGTCGGTCACCTGGAAAAACCGCCGTTGATGTTTGTGGGCGAACCAGAACATGGCCGTCAGCACGCCCAGCAGGCCGCCGTGGAAGGACATTCCCCCCTCCCAGATGCGGAACAACATCAGGGGATCGCGCAGCAGTTGGGGCAGGTTGTAGAACAGCACATAGCCCAGCCGGCCGCCGAGGATAACCCCGAGCACGGTAAAAAACACCAGATCGTCGACTTGCTGGAGGGTCCAGCCGGAATCGGGCCGCGCCGCCCGTCGCCGTCCCAGCCACCAACCGCCGAGAAAGCCCACCAGGTACATGAGTCCATACCAGTGCACCCGCAGGGGACCGAGGGCGAGGGCGACGGGATCGATCTGGGGATAGCTCAGCATGGGGAATATCTTAGCATGCTGGTTGGATAAGCGGTCCACGCCCCCATATCCCTTTCATCCATAGCCATACCCCGAGCCCAGGAATGAAAGCCACCACGCCGCCCAACCGTCTGGCAGACGCCACCAGCCCCTATCTGCAACAACACGCCCGCAATCCGGTGGATTGGTATCCCTGGGGTCCCGAGGCCCATGAGTTGGCGCGGCGGACAGGCCGACCCATCTTGCTCTCCATCGGCTATTCCGCCTGTCACTGGTGCCATGTCATGGCCCATGAGTCCTTCGAGGATGAGGAGACGGCGGCCTTGATGAACGAACTCTTCGTCAATATCAAGGTGGACCGGGAAGAACGGCCCGATCTCGACAAGATCTATCAGCTCGCCCATCAGCTCCTGGCCCAACGACCCGGCGGTTGGCCGCTCACGGTCTTTCTGACCCCGGAAGATCACCTCCCATTCTTCACCGGTACCTATGTCCCCGAGCAGCCCAGGCACGGGCTGCCCGGCTTCAAGGACCTGTTGCGCAACATCGCCCGCGCCTATGAGGAGCAGTCCAGCGAGATCGACACCCAGAACCAGGCGCTGCTGGAGGCCATGCTCAGTCTGGCTCCCAACGGCGGCGACCCTGGCCGACTCACCCCCGCCCCGCTGGAGGCGGCGCGGCATCAGCTCGAACGCAGCTTCGACGACCGCCTTGGCGGCTTCGGCAACGCCCCCAAGTTTCCCCATCCGACCGACCTCAACCGGCTGTTGCGACACTGGCACCTTGGCCGTCGGGAGGGTCGGACCGATGAGAAAACCTGGCGGATGGTCGAGTTGACCCTGGAACGCATGGCGCTCGGCGGGCTCCAGGACCAGCTTGGCGGCGGCTTCTTCCGCTACTCGGTGGACGAATACTGGATGATCCCCCACTTCGAGAAGATGCTCTACGACAACGCCCAGCTTCTGAGCCTGTACAGCGATGCCTGGCTCGCCGGTGGGCGCCCGCTGTTCCGCGACACCGCCCTGGGGATCGCCGCCTGGGCGTTACGAGAGATGCAGGCCCCCAACGGTGGTTTTTACTCCAGCCTGGACGCCGACAGCGAGGGCGAGGAAGGTCGCTTCTATCTCTGGCGTCCGGAGTCCGCGCGAGCCTTGTTGGCGCCGGATGTCTATCCTCTCTTCGCGCGCTGTTTCGGTCTCGATCGCCGCCCCAATTTCGAGGGCGCCTGGCATCTGCATGGTTTCGTCGACCCGGAACACTTGGCCGACGAGTTCGGGCTCGACCTGGCCGAGGTCGAGCGGCGACTCGCCGCCGGCAAAGCGTGCTTGCTGGATGCGCGTCGCGATCGCGTGCGACCCGGGCGGGACGACAAACAACTGACCGCCTGGAACGCCCTCATGATCAAGGGCCTGGCCCGCGCCGGACGGATCCTGGATCAGCCCGGGTTGGTCCAGGCGGCGGAACGCGCCCTCGACTTCATCCGTGCCCATCTCTGGCGGGATGGTCGCCTGCTGGCCAGTTATGCCGGTGGCAGGGCCGATTTCCCCGCCTATCTGGATGATCATGCCTATCTGCTCGACGCCCTGCTCGAACTGCTTCAGGTGCGCTGGCGGCGGGAAGACCTGGCCTGGGCACAAGTCCTGGCGCAACTGCTCATGGAACGCTTCCAGGATCGCCAGGAGGGTGGTTTCTTCTTTACCGCCGACGATCACGAGGCCCTCATCCAGCGCCCCAAGCCCCTGGGCGACGAAGCCATACCCGCCGGCAACGGCATCGCCGCCCTGGCCCTGCTCCGACTCGGACATCTGCTGGGCGATGAAGGCTACCTCGCCGCCGCCGAGAACTGCCTGCATCTCGCCTGGGAGGGGCTCAGCCGCTATCCCCAGGCCCATGCCAGTCTGCTCGACGCCCTGGAAGAACACCTGTATCCGACCGAGACCCTGGTGATCCGTCATCAACCTTTGGCCCTTGAGGAGTGGCGGCAGACCGCCCAGCAAGATTACGCGCCCCAGCGGCTGGTGATCGCCATCCCGGAGAGCGAGACTGAACTGCCCGGCCTGCTGGCCGCCCGTGTCCCTCATCCCGGCGGGATCGCTTACCTCTGCCGTGGCACCAGTTGTCAGGCCCCGCTTACCAGCCTCGAGGATTGGCCGCGTCTTGCCCCCTAGCCGGGGTTGGCTGCCTTCCCGTCTCCTTCTGGCGCTTCCGGGCACGGGGCCTTCGAGCCGATTTTTTGTTCTTCAATAGAGAACAATGCCTCATTTATTGGTGTATTGTTCTCGAAACGAGAACGAAAATCGGCCAGTTTCGCTTCAGGCCCGGAGCCCCGAGCTTCGCGAGGGGCGGGGAGAACTCTTCTCTTCGCCCATGCGGATGCCCCAGGGCGTTCGGAATGACCTTTCTGCAGGGCCGCTTCGGGCGCCAGCGCCAACCCGTTACTTCGGCTGAACCGGGCCATGTGAGCCCCCAGGTCCAAAACTTCCATCGGCCCGGGATACTCCCGGAGCAAAGACTCGGCGAGCTGATCTTGTGCGGGGCATCTCGACCCAATGATGGCACCTTCCTGGTGCACCGCCGCATTCCACAAGGTCTTGAAGGAAAAGAAAATTGAATTGAAAAACAGGGGTATGCACCAGACGCTTGGAGTGGCGCGGTTTATGCTAACTAATCCTTCAGATCCATGTTCCCCGTGAAGGGAAAGACAGCCGGGTGAAGGGGGAAGGCGCGGTATCCCGATCTCCATCGCCCACCTTTTTTGCCCAAGGCGTTCGCGGTTCTTAATCCCGTTTTCCGTTGCGTACCCCTCAGCGGGCGGGAAGAAGAGTCAGGCTTTGCTTGTCGAGGACAATCCAGTGCCAAAATGGTCAGTGTCGATTCCAGCCTTGTATAGCGTTCTCTCCTGGCCGGCGCTGGCCGGGGAGATGGTGCCGGCGGCCCTCAGCGAGCCCGGGTTGGTTGAGGCCGCTCGGATCAGCCCCGGCGATACCGCTTGGATGATCACCGCCACGGCGCTGGTGTTGCTCATGACCCTTCCCGGTCTGGCGCTGTTCTACGCCGGCATGGTGCGCAAGAAAAACGCCCTGTCCGTGCTGGCCCAGTGTGCCGCCATCACCGCTCTGGTGTCCGTGCTCTGGATGCTCATCGGCTACAGTCTGGCGCTCACCCCCTTCAACGATTATCTCGGCGGCCTGGGGCGGGTGGCGCTGACGGGGCTGGCCTATTTCAAGGAGACCGGGCGACTCAGTGTGTCGCACATTGCGCCGACCATCCCGGAATCCCTGTTCGTCATGTTTCAGCTCAGCTTTGCCGTCATCACTCCGGCTCTGATCGTCGGCACCTTCGCCGAGCGCATGAAATTCTCCGCCATGTTGTGGTTCATGGCTTGTTGGTCGCTGCTGGTCTATGTGCCCGTGGCCCATTGGGTGTGGGAGCCGGGCGGCTGGCTCGCCAAGCTCGGTGTACTGGACTTCGCCGGTGGCATGGTGGTGCACGTCAACGCCGGTATCGCCGCCATCGTTGCCGCCCTCATGCTGCGGGAGCGGCTAGGTTACGGGGAGGAGCCCATGCCGCCCCACAATCTGGCGCTCACCTTCATCGGCGCCTCCCTGTTGTGGGTGGGATGGTTCGGCTTCAATGCCGGTTCGGCCCTCGCCGCCGATGGTCGGGCGGGTCTCGCCATGCTGGTTACCCACATGGCTACAGCCATGGGTACCCTGGCCTGGATGGCGATGGAATGGCTGTGGCGCGGTCGGCCATCCCTCCTGGGCCTGGTGTCCGGGGCCCTGGCTGGACTGGTGGCCGTTACTCCGGCAGCCGGCTTCGTCACCCCGCCGGCGGCGCTGCTGATCGGCGGTTGTGCCGGGATCTTCTGCTATCTGGCCGCCACCAAGCTGAAGATCGCCCTGGGCTATGACGACTCGCTCGATGTCTTCGGGATTCACTTCATCGGTGGTGTGGTGGGAACCCTGCTGACCGGCGTTCTGGCCGACCCGGTGCTGGGTGGGGCGACGGGGAAGCCGCTGGTCCAATTCATCGGGGTGGCGGCGACCAGCCTCTATGGATTGGTGGTGAGTTACCTCATTCTGAAGTCGCTCGATCTGACCCTCGGCCTGCGGGTCACTGAAGAAGAGGAGCGGGACGGACTGGATCTGAGCCTGCATGGCGAGCAGGTGGAATAGGGGAGGCTGGCCGGTGCTGTCTCCAGCGACGCGGTGGCCGGCCATAAGTTGCTTGTCGTTTCTGTCTGTTTGTAGAGAAAAAACCCAGAGCTTGGGAGGACAATACCAATGACTGTCGTCGATAACGAGCAGGTCATACTTGAAACTTGGTTGATGGTCTATGTGCGGCGACTGACCCATCGCAAACTGGATCTGAAGTCCTTTCGCGAGAACGGCCCCTACACCCAAGAGATTCTGACCCTGGTCGAAGGGAGCGGGGATCCGGCCATGCAGGACATCGTCCTCAATCTGCGTTATCGACTCGGGCAGGCCGGGCACCAAGGGCCACAGAAACAACCCCTCGTCAGCCGCCAGTCTCCACCAATGAGCGCCGACGAAACTCGTGCGGCGGCCCAGCCCAAGGAACGGCGCTATGTGGGGGCTTTGCGCTGACGTTCGACTTCCCCTCGCTGAAGACAGGACCCCGGCCCGGCCGGCCGGGGGCTCCCGGTCGGAAACGGAGAGCGAAATAACCTGGGCGGTTCGCCTGGGTATCCCGCCTTGGCGACGAGATCGGGTCAGGCCGTTGACCTCCATGCACCTCCCCTGCTAGATATAGATCGCGCAGCGATTGTCTGGGCCATAGCCAATTACAAGCCGATCGAGGGGAGGAAATATGTCTCTGTGCGATGGTGTGAAATCGTATTCGGAGCGGCATGAATGGGTCTCCGACCTGTTCTCCGTCCTGGGGGTGGGGGTGCTCTTCGCCACCATCTGGTTCCTGACCAGTTACTACACCGAGCTATTGTCCTGGCTCGATCACAACATGCTGCTGCATCTGCCGTTGTTAGTAGGCGCAACGGTGGTGGACGTATTCCTCATCTTCGGACTCATCTGCCTGGGGAGTACCCGCTGCGAGGAAGGGGGGTGTTTTCGCACCTTCCGCGGCCGGCGGCATGGTGGACCCTCGATCGGCAGTATCTTCAGCTCCTGGCTGCATCACATGGAGAACGTGGGCAAGAAACACCGCTGAATCCGACGCGCCCTGACGACATGACAACCGGGAGTCGAGGCCCCTCCGGCTGGAGGCGCGGCTGGAGCCTCTGGTTAACCCTCGCCTTGCCCTGGCTGAGCGGCTGCGCCAGTCTCGCCAGCGAACGCTTGGCGCGGAACCTCTCGACCGCCATGTTGGAGCAAACCGACCCCGAGCTGGTGCGGACCGGGGTGCCGGCCTATCTCTTGTTGCTGGATTCGATGCTGCTGGAGGACCCCGACAACCCGGGGTTACTCATGGCCGGGGCCGAACTCTACGGCGCCTACGCAGGATCCCTGGTCAAGGAGGCCGAACGCCGCCGGGAACTCAGCGCCAAGGCCCTGGGCTATGCCGAACGGGGTCTCTGTCTGTCCGCCCCGGCGGTATGCGCCAGGCGTGGCGGTGACTTCGACTCCTTTGTCCAGGCGGTGCGGGAGGTGCCCGCCTCCCAGGCCAAGGTACTCTATGGTTACGGCGCCGCGCTGAGTGGCTGGATCCAGGCCAATGCCGGCGATTGGAAGGCCATCGCCGAGCTGCCACGGGCGAAATCCCTGATGGAGCGGGTGACCGAGCTCGACCCCGAAATGCAACACGGCCGCGCCTTTCTTTATCTTGGGGTGATGGATAGTCAGATCCCCGCCGCCCTGGGGGGGAAACCCGAGCAGGCCCGCGCCCGGTTCGAGCAGGCCATCCGCCTCTCCGCCGGTCGCGATCTCATCGCCAAGGTGGAGATGGCGCGCCATTATGCCCGCCTGGTGTTCGACCAACCCCTCCACGATAGCCTGTTGCAGACGGTGTTGGCGGCGGATCCCAGGGAGCCCGGGCTCACCCTCAGCAATGTTCTGGCCCAGGAGCAGGCGCGCCGGCTGCTGGCGGAGCCGTATTTTTGACCAGATCTTCCGCTGGCGGCACACCCTCGATGTGGAGAGAAACCCTATGAAGTCCTGGCTCGGTGCCCTGATGCTCGGCCTCGGCCTGATCGCCGACGCCCCCGCTCTCACCCTCAAGCTCGCTACCCTGGCGCCGGACGGCACCCAGTGGATGAAGTCGATGCGGGCCGGGGCCGAGGAGGTCGTCCAGCGCACCGAGGGGCGGGTGGAACTCAGGTTCTACCCCGGCGGGGTGATGGGCAACGATCAGAGCGTGATCCGCAAGATCCGCGCCGGTCAGCTCCAGGGCGGGGCACTGAGCGCCAGCGGTCTGGGGTCCATCTATCCGGATTTCCAGGCCTATAGCATGCCCCTCTTGTTTGACGACTACCGGGAGGTCGACCTGGTTCGTCCCCAGATCGACCCCCTCATCAGCGCCGGTCTGCAACAGGCCGGTTTCGCCAATTTCGGCATCGGCGAAGGCGGCTTCGCCTATTTGATGTCGAACAAGCCCATTCACAGCCCGGAGGAGATGAGCGGGCAGAAGGTCTGGATCCCGGAGGGAGACCGGGTCGCTCAGGCGGCCCTGGATGCGGTGAACATCGCTCCCATCCCCCTGCCCATGACCGATGTGCTCACCGGTTTGCAAACCGGGCTGCTGGACACGGTAGCGAACACCCCAGCCGGGACCATCGCCCTACAGTGGCACACCAGGGTGCGGTATCTCTCCCACATGCCCCTGGTTTACAGCTATGGCGCCCTGGTGATCCAGGAATCGGCCCTGAGTCGACTGGAGCCCAAGGATCGCCAGGTGCTCCAGCAGGTATTGGAGCGTAGCTTCCAGGACATCAACGCCAAGATCCGTGCGGACGATGCCGCGGCCATGGAGGCGCTCAAGGCTCAGGGCATCGAGCTGATAGCCGCCTCCAAGGAAGGCTTGAAGCAGTGGCGGCGCCAGGTGGAAGCGGCGATCGACCGCCTGGTGGCCCAGGGCTTCATGAGCGCGGGCATGGTGGCCAAGGTACGTCAGGCCGTCGCCGCCGCCAGAAAGCCCGGTTCCTGAGTGCGATGGCGGTGCGTTGGACTGATCGGCTCGGGCGGTTGGTGCACCGACTCGAAGACGCGCTGCTGGTCATTCTCCTCGGCGGTTTGGTCGGTCTTTCCCTGACCCAGATCATCCTGCGCAATCTCTGGCTGACCAGCCTCTCCTGGGGCGATCCGCTGCTACGCCTCATGGTGCTCTGGGTCGGCTTGCTCGGCGCCATGGCGGCGACCCGGGACGCCAACCATATCCGCATCGACCTGCTAACCTGGTTTCTGCCGCCCGGCCTCCAGCGATCGGCGCGACGTCTCACCGATGCCTTTGCCGGCGGCAGTTGCGCCCTGCTCGCCTGGCACAGCGCCCGCTTTGTGCGTCAGGAATGGGAGAGCGGCAGCCTGCTCCTGCCCCAAATTCCATCCTGGCTGGCTGAGATCATCCTTCCCCTCGGCTTCGGGGTCATGGCGATCCGCTTTTTCCTCCAGAGCCTCGGCCCGGCGTCACCCGCGGACGTTCCCCCTTGATCCTGACCGCCCTGGGCCTCTTGTTGCTGGCGTTGCTCGGCGCCCCCCTGTTTACCATCATCGGCGCCAGCGCCTTGTTGGGTTTTTACGCCAACCAGATCGATCTCTCGGTGGTGGCCATCGAGTTTTATCGTCTCGCCGAGATGCCGGTGCTGGTGGCCATCCCGCTCTTCACCTTCGCTGGTTATCTGCTGAGCGAGAGCGATGCCCCCAGGCGTCTGGTGCGGCTCACCCAGGCCCTACTCGGTTGGCTTCCGGGCGGCCTTGCCCTGGTATCCCTGGTGGCCTGCGCGCTCTTTACCGCCTTCACCGGGGCCTCCGGGGTCACCATCGTCGCCCTCGGCGCCCTGCTTTATCCGGCCCTGGTGCAGGGAGGTTATCGGGAGTCTTTCAGCCTGGGCCTGGTAACCACCTCGGGCAGTCTGGGTCTGTTGCTGGCCCCGGCGCTGCCCTTGATCCTCTATGCCGTCGTCGCCCAGCAACTGGGGATCGGCCGCACGCTGAGTGTGGACGAGATGTTCCTCGCCGGTTTGTTGCCAGCGCTGCTGATGTTGGTCCTCCTGGCTGGTTGGAGTCTCTGGAGCCATCGGGAGCTGCCGCGCTATCCCTTCACCTGGGCCGCTGCCCGACAGTCCTTGCGGGAGAGCGCCTGGGATCTGCCGTTGCCCATTCTGGTGCTGGCCGGCATCTACAGCGGCTATTTCGCCGTGTCCGAGGCCGCCGCGGTGACCGCCGGCTATGTGCTGCTGCTGACCCTGGTCATCCGCCGTGAGATCCCACTCGTCCGGTTGCCGGGCATCGTCAGGGAATCCATGGTGATGGTAGGCGGTATCCTGGTGATCCTCGGTGCCTCCCTGGCCTCCACCAATTATTTGATCGACGCTCAGATCCCGAGCCGTCTGTTCCAAAGCATTCGCCATCTGGTGGAAGACCGGCTCACCTTTCTGTTACTGCTGAATCTCTTTCTCCTGATACTGGGCATGGCGTTGGACATCTTCTCGGCGTTGGTGCTCATGGTCCCCTTGCTGCTCCCAGTGGCCGTCGGTTATGGCATCGACCCTGTCCACCTCGGCATCATCTTTCTCGCCAATATGCAGATCGGCTATTTCACGCCGCCGGTGGGGCTCAATCTCTTCATTGCCAGCTATCGCTTTCATCGCCCCATGACCGAACTCTTTATCGCCACTCTGCCTTGGTTCGGTCTCTTGCTGCTCGCGGTACTCATCATCACCTACTGGCCAGGTCTATCGCTGGCCCTCATCGGTCGCTAATCGCCAACAACCCGAAAGAGCTGTTATGGAATTTCTCCGTGAATACCTGGATTACGGCATCCTGGGCATCCTCGGCGGCATGAGTTTTCTCATGCTCTGGTTCGGTATCGAGCGTCTACTCTATTTCCGTCGGGTGGACCTCAGCCACTTCGAGCAACTTGAAGAACTCGACCTCGACCTTACCCGTCACCTGACCCTGATCGCTTCCATTGGCGCCAACGCGCCCTATGTGGGGCTGCTGGGAACCGTACTCGGCATCCTGCTGACCTTTTACGACATCGGTACCCAGGGCCGTCTGGACACCAGTAGCATCATGCTCGGCCTCGCCTTTGCCCTCAAAGCGACCGCTCTGGGGCTGGTGGTGGCGATCCCGGCCATCATTCTTTTCAATGCCCTGTTGCGCCGGGTGGAAGTGCTCAAGGTGCGCTGGCGGAAGGGGTTAGGGAGATGAAGCGGTTTGAGAGCATCAACGTCATCCCCTTCATCGACATCATGTTGGTGTTGCTGGCCATCGTCCTCACCACCGCGACCTTCATCGCCCAGGGGAAGTTGGAGATCAGACTCCCAGAGGCGAAAAATCAGATACAAGGGCCAGCGGAAACGCCCATCGAGATTGCCATCGACCAGCAGGAGCGGATCTATCTCGATCAACAGCCCATCGAATTGGATACTCTCGATCAGCGGCTGGCCACCGTGGACCCGGCCAACCTCCTGGTGTTGCGGGTGGATGGGCGGGTGTCTTTCGGGCGCTTTGTTACCCTCGTCGATCTGCTGAAAAGTCACCGTCTGGAACGTCTCAGCATCCTCACCCAGCAGGCCAAGTGAACGCCAGGATCCGACGGCGTTGCGGAGCACTGGGATTTCTCGCCTCCGCTTTGCTGCACCTGGCCTTGGTCCTGGTCTGGATCGGGCTCGCCGCCAGACCGGAAATGCCTTCAACCACTCTTGCCGAACGTGCCGTTCCCATTGATCTGGCCATGTTCGCCGACCCCGAGGCGGTGCCGTCCAGTCCGGCCCAAATCCCTACGAACGCGATCCCGGAAGCCCCAGAATCCGTTCCCGGACCTCCGCCGTTAGAATCAGAACCTGACCAACGACCTGATCTGAAACCATCGCCAAGGATCGAGCCCCGGACATCCCCCAGGGCCATCTCCGAACCCAAGCCCAGGGCAAAACCAAAAACCGAGGCCCAAACGTTGTCCTCGAAGGCTAGACCCAAGGCGGTTTCCCCCAGGACAGAGACGACCCAGGCGGCCCCTGAGATCGCTTTGCTCGGGATGGCTCCCCCAGGTCCGGCACCGCTGCCTGCGTCGTCCGCTCCTGTCGCCGCGCCCGCTATCCCGCCACCGGATCTGGCCGAACTTCGTAGCGGTTATCTCGCCGCCCTGAGGTCCGCCATCGCCGCCAACAAGTACTACCCCGACAGCGCCCGCCGTCGTCAAGAGGAAGGCACGGTGCTGATCGCCTTCGTGCTCGAAGCCGATGGCCTCATCCATCAGGTACGCATCGACACCGGTTCGGGGTTTGCCGCTATCGACGCGGCGGCTGTGGCCGCCGTGGAGCGGCTCGGTCGTTTTCAGCCCATCCCCCGGGAACTCCAGCGGGCGCGCTGGGAACTAAAAGTCCCTATCAGCTTTGCAATCCTGGATAATCGGCGCTAGCCAAGGCAATTTCCCCCGGCGCGGGTCACCTCGTCAGCCGCCCATCCAGATGTGTTGTATAGCCGAGCACGGAGACCCATGTCAGCTCACCCAGATCCCATCGATTCCGCCCGGCAACTCCTGGCCGGCAGCTTTTTCGGTATTCTCTCGACCCGGTCTCAGGCCATGCCGGGCTATCCTTTCGGCTCGCTGGTGACCTTTTGCCTGGATTATCGGGGTTGGCCCCTGTTCCTGCTCAGCCACCTGGCCCAACACAGCCGCAACCTGGAGGCCGACCTGCATGTCTCCCTGACCCTGGTCGAAAGTGGAAGCGGCGACCCGCTCCAGCGCCCCAGGCTGTGTCTGCTCGGGCTGATGGAAGCTGTCGCGGATGGAGAATCCGACGCCATCAACCGCTATCACAGGTATTACCCGGACGGCCGACACTATTTCGGACGGCTCAATTTCCGCTTTTATCGCCTGCGGACGGAGCGTGCCCATATCGTCGCCGGTTTCGGGCTTGCCCGCTGGTTGGACACGGAGCGACTGATCGCCGCCAATCCTTTCCAACCTCGGGAGGAGGAGTTGTTGTTGCGCGATCTGAACCACAATCTCCAGGCGGAACTCGGCAAGGAACGCCCGCGCCTACCGATCTCGACCCGGCAGGCGATCTGTCCGGATTGCGCGGCGGTGGGTGTGGACGCCTGGGGCTTGGATCTGCGCCAGAATGAGGGATTGAAGCGGTTGCCTTTCGCGATTCCCCTGGACAATTTCGCCCAGGTGATGGCCGCCCTGGGAGAGATCAGCGGGCCTTCTAGCGCGCCCTCCGCCGATCTTTGACGAAGTGTTTCGACCGGGAAGGGATCAGGAACCCCAAGGATAGTTGACGCCGATCTCGGTCTTGATCAGGGAAAACAACTCCAGCAGGCGTTGTTCGACCTGGTCCGGTAGCGACAGATCCTTGGCCTTGGTGTGCACTAGCCATCCCAGTTTGTTTGGGAAGGCTTCCGGGACCACTTCAAGCAAGGCGTTGAGAAAGGCGATGAGCAAAAGTCGCTTTCCCTCGGAACCGAAACGCCCGGCCAGATGCATGAGGGTCTCGGCCCATTCCCGGGGCAGGCCCGCCCCCTGGTGGGTGAAGACCCGCCGCTCCCGGATCTGACCCGTGGCCGTCTCCAGGAAAGCCGTGAAAACCTCCAATAACTCGTTCCAGCTCTGGGGGTTATCGAGGTCTTTCCCCGATCCGGATGATGGAGTCGTCTGGGGATTCCAGGGAGGCCCCTGGGGGGCGGCCAGAAACTCGAACGCCTCACCCCAGCCGCTGACCCTATAAGCGTCATCGGGCAAGGGATCGATCTCGATACAGCTCCTGGCGGCCTGGGCTTCCGGCCTGGAGGACAGAAGCGGTGCCATGATGCTAGGGAAGGCCTCCTTCCAGCCGCCAATGTCAGGCGGGGGTTGGTCCGGCCTGATCGAGAGAACCCCGATGTTCTCTTCGCCATCTGATTTCGGCGCCAACAGGCAGGCAGTAGCCGGACTCAGGAGCTGGTATTCGAGGGCCAGAGTGGTGGCCGCTGCCGAGTCACCGAGCTGCGTCAATCGAACCGCGGCACAGTATCTGGCTGGAGTCATCCAGCCTGGGGACACCTCCCACAAGGCCATCTCGACATTTTCGATCACCTCCTGGTGCCCCGTCGCTTCGGCGCGCAGGATAACGGGTCCTTGGGGGCGGTGAGGATAATGGGCGAACAGATGCAGGGTATCCCCCGCAAAGGCCGTGTCGGGTTGTTCGGCCCAGTCGGGTGCCCCGGGCCAATCCGCTTGGATATGGGTAAACCGTGGTGCGTAAAGACGTTCAAAGTGGCGATAGATGCGCTCGGCCATGCCTTCGCCCGGATCGACCAGGTCGAGGGCGCCACCGGTTTGCCCGGACAGGGCGCGTAACATGGGAATGCAGACCTTCGTGCCGACGCCGACGGCAAAGAGGCGTCGCTGGTTGATCCGGGCCAGCTCGATGACTTGGCTCAGTTGATCGCTCTCCTCCCACATCTCCCCGTCGGTGATGATTAGCACATCCGTGGGACAGGACTCGTCGACCTGTTGCTCAAGGACATGGGTGAGCGCCGCTAACAGTTCGGTGCCGCCGAGATCGGCCTGGATTTGCGATACCAATTGCCGCACCCGATCGATCTGATGGCGACTCGCCGGTAATAGGTTGGGGACCAGGGCGTCGATGGAACTGCCGAAACGCAACAGGGAAAATCTGTCTTCGGGTCGTAGCGTCTCCAAAATGGCCAGCAAGGCTGAGCGGGCCTGGGCTATGGCGGTACCGTTCATGGAACCCGAACAGTCCAGCAGCAATTGGATGCTGCGTGGCGCGGCGATGAAAGACGAGGGTAAGGCGGGACGGAAAGCGGCATGAACCACCCAGCCGTCCTTATCCTCGGCGAGCATCGCGGGCGTCCTGGGGAGAGACTGGGTATCGATCAGGAGCAAAAAGTCTCGCTCCGCTCCCTGGGTCGAGAGGTGATGGATCCGGCTTTCCTCTCCGACCAATCTGATCCCGACACCGTGGGAAGGGGAACTGATATCGCTCTGGGCAAGTTCGACCGGTAGACTGAGTTCCAGGTCGAGTAGGGGCGCGTTCAGCGTTCCGGGCTCTGGGTGGGGCCGGGGGGCATGGTCACCCGGGATGGGCCCGAGAGGTAGGCCAAGTCGCAGCGTCCGTCCGCTGTAACGCAACAGCATCGCAAAGCGATAGACCAGGCAGATCGACAGACCAGGTTCCAGATGACCCAGGGTGAGACGGTACAGGCCGGGCTTGGATTGTTCGAGCCAGATCGCCGATCGGACGTTGTCCTCTGTCTCCCTGATGTCCTCGGCCGCCAGGGAGCGATCGACCACCCGACTGACGAGTTGTTGCTCTCCCAATTGGACTTCTACCCCGAGCAGTAGGGCATCGACCGGTAGTCGGAAGCTATAGACCGGCCTTTTCAGGGGCTGGAGGCTGTCGTGACGATAGCGTCGGGTGATTTCGATTTCGGCGAGAAGGCCCTGCAGTTGACCTCGGACCCGAGTGCCTTCCAAGGGGACGGGCCTTTCCTCTCCGCCGTGCTTGATGAGTCCGTAGCTTGCCCTGGCTGTGTTCACGATTCCTATCCTTCCTGAGGCGCCCTGATCTTTAATCTTGCCGTGGGATGCTAATCTACTTCCGTCTCCCACCGATAGTCACGGCAGCTTTTATAGTGCCAACCAGGCTGAAAATATAGTGATGCAGATCAGTTGTTTGTAGTGGCAGAGGCGGGTCTGGGAAACCTGGGATACCCATGAACCGGGCGGCGGGTTTTGTTACCGCGGTAAAGTTTGTCCGTCCCCTGCGGAGATCTACCCCGCTTCGGTCGATTGTCCTGGTCTTGAGGCTTTGCGAGAATTCCCCCTGACGCCAACCCCAGCCCAGCCCCCGCCGGCCAGGGAAGTGCGGTAGCAGAAATCGGTCCTCGGCTCCCATTGCCTAGAACGAACTCACTCCTACCAGGATCATACCCATGCGTATCAAGCTCCTTTCCGCCGTCGTTTCACTGGCCGTGAGCCTCAGCGCCACCGCCGCGAATTACAGCCAGATGTATGTATTCGGCGACAGCCTTTCGGATTCGGGTACCTATCTCCCCGCAGTACAAAACGCTTTTGGTGGGGGAGGGCGGTTTACCACCAATCCCGGGCCGATCTGGGTGGATTTTCTGGGATCAGTGCTACACCGTCCGATCGGGCCAGCTTCCGTCTTCACCCAGGATCCCCCCTTCACCCCCGTCGGTGGTACCAATTATGCTCAGGGGGGGGCCAGGGTGACCCTTACGCCCGGTTATCCACCGACCAATCCCTTCATCAGTCAGGCGCAACCTGTCGACCAGCAAATCGATCTCTACCTGGGTGGTGGTCGAGCGGATCCCCGGGCGCTCTATGCGGTCTGGGCGGGCGCGAACGATATCTTCGCCCTCGCCGACGCTGTCCCCGGTGCCCAGTCGCCGGAGGTGGTGGCTCAGGAACTGGCCGCGCAGGTCGCTCGGCTGAGCGCGGCCGGGGCACGAACCATCCTGGTGTTCTCCTTGCCGGATATCGGTCGCACGCCGGACGCGGCGGCCTCCGGGGTTCCACAGTTATTCACCAATCTGAGTCTGGGGTTCAACGAGGCATTGCAGGCCGCTCTGCTGGGGCAGCAACTCAATGTGGTCTATGTCGATATTCGCGCCCTGCTCGATACCGCGCTGACCGATCCGGCGCGCTTCGGTTTCACCAATACCACGAGCCCGGCCTGTAATGTCCCCTCCCTGTTGTGCCAGCCGGCCAATCTAGTCTCTCCCAACGCCGCTCAAACCTATATCTTCGCCGATGGGGTTCATCCCACCACCGCCACCCATCAGATCATCGCCGATTACAGCCTCGGTCTGCTACGTGCTCCGGAGCAGATCGGTCGTCTCGCCGCGGTGCCGACGGAGAGCCTCAACGCCCAGTGGCGAGGGGTGGACAACCGCCTGCGGGACTTCCAGAGCGGCTTTTTCAGCGGTTCCGGCGGCTTCTATCTGAACCTCGACCGCAGTTCCAGTGATCAGGACGGCGACAGTACCTCGCCGAGTCTGTCTGGTGACGGCACGAGCGGCACCATCGGTTATGATCACCAGCTCGGTGGTCACGCCCTGGTCGGCGGCGCCCTGGGATACGGGAGTCACAGCTTCGATTACGGACATTCCCTTGGGGGTTTCGACTACGATGGGCTGGCGCTTTCCGGCTACGGCGCCCTACGCTTCGGCGACGCCTATGTCAATCTCACCGCCAGCTACACCTGGCTCGATTACGACACTAAGCGTCGCACCCCCTTGGGCATCGCCCAGGCCCTCAATCACGCCTCCCCTTCCGGTTCCCAGTGGGGCGCCCGCCTTGGCGGCGGTTACAATTTCAAGGTCGGCAACGCCGTCACTGGACCTCTGGCCAGTTATGCCTACCAGAGGGTAGAGGTCGACGCCTTTTCCGAGCAGGGTGATCCCCTCACCGCGATGCGCTTTTCCTCCCAGGATCAGAGCTGGAAACACTGGAGTCTGGGTTGGCAGGCCTATGGCAAGCTTAGTACCCAGGGCATCAACTGGGCGCCGTTTGTGCAGTTGAGCTACGAAAACACCCAGGATCCCGGAAACCGTTCCGTGACTGCCGGCATCCTCAGTTCGCCCATGAGGTACAGTTTGCCTGTCTCCCAATCCGGCAGCGAATACGGCCTGGGGCTGATCGGAGCGCGCATTGATCTGTCACCGCTTCAGCTTTACCTGAGCGCTTCTTCCAGCTTCTCCCGCTCTGAGGGTAACGCCAGTGCCTTCAATCTCATGCTGGGGTTGCCGCTGTAAGAAGATTTAAAGAATGTTTCGACGGTACACCATGCCCGGCTTTCTCTTGCGGGGGATACTGTATTTGGGGACCGAGCTGTGATCTCGAAGATCGAAGCCGTCAATTACCGCTGTCTGCGTAATGTGTCGCAGACGTTGAGCCATTTCCATGTGATCGCCGGTCCGAATGGTTCGGGGAAAACCACTTTTCTGGAAGTCCCGTTCTTGCTGGGGCTGTTCGCTAACGACGGATTGGAGTCAGTCTGGACGGCGACCAGGGCGCGTGCCTTCGAGGAACTGCTGTTTTCCGGGGTAGGAACGACCTTCCAGCTGGCGGTGGAGGCGGCTATTCCCGAGTCACGGCAAGGGGGGATAAACAGTGGCTCCCAATTCAGGTATCTACGTTATGAAGTGGAAATCGGGCGTGTTGTGGATGCCGCCGGCGACGAACCCAAGATCCTGTCGGAAGCTCTCTGGCTGATGCCGAAGAGTGAGGAGACGCCACGCAACCAGATCGTGCAATTGGAGTTGGAATTTCCGTCCCTCAGCAAATCAGATCGTCGTCTGACTCATAAGCAGGCACTGCCCGGCTGGCGCAAGATCGCTTCCAAGACTGTGAACGGCAACTCCTATTTCCGTTCGGAAACCAGTGATTGGAACTTCCAGATACGCAATCCGGAGGCGCGCTCCGCCCTGTCTACCCTACCCGAGGATGAGCGTTTTGCCCGCGCCAATTGGTTCAAGCGCGAGTTGGCCGAGCGTGTTCAGAAGATCATGCTGCGCAGTGAGCATATGCAGTCACCCAGCAGTCCTCTGAAGGGCGGGCAATTCGCTGTAGATGGCTCCAACCTCCCGCAAATAGTGCGTGCTCTGCAGCGAGACCCGGCGAGTTATTCCGGCTGGCTGGACCATTTGCGCACGGTATTGCCGCTCAAGTCGGTGGCAGTCAGGGAACGCGAGGAGGATCGCTATCTATTCCTCGAAGTGGAATATATCGGCGGATTCAAGGTGAAGTCCTGGCAACTCTCAGACGGAACCTTGCGGTTGTTCGCGCTGACGTTACTCGCCTATCTGCCGGATAACCCCTCGATCTACCTGATCGAGGAACCCGAAAACGGTGTGCATCCCCAAGCCATCGAGGCGGTTTTCCAATCGCTCAGCTCGATCTACGAGGGGCAGGCGTTGGTGGCCACCCATTCCCCGGTCTTGGTCGCCCAGCTTCGTCCGGAACAATTACTGTGCTTCTCGCGGAGTCCCGATGGATCCACCGACATCGTTCGCGGGGATCGCCATCCACTCTTGAAGCCCTGGCAAGGTGAGGTAAAGCTCGCTCATCTTTACGCGGCAGGGATACTCAGTTGAATCCCCGCAGCATGTATGACTTGGTGGTTGTTACCCCGGATGGGGCCTACCACCTGGTGCTGAATGCCCTCCTTGATCGCACGGAGAGTCTGGGCATCCGTCCTGTCAAGCGCCAACTCCTGAAAGACCCTTTGCACGACAGCAGCGGAGACTTGACCAACCTGTTGCGCCCCTTGCGTCGTGGATATCACAGGGCGCTGGTGATACGAGATTTGGCGGGAAGCGGCTGGGAAAAGCATGGGGTACAGGGGTTGGAAGATCATCTGTATAAGCAACTGCGCTCTTTGGACTGGGCCGAGAAGGATTGCGCCGCCATAGTGGTGGAGCCGGAGATCGAAAGTTGGCTGCGAATGCCCTCGCCTCATCTGGATCGACTCCTAACCGAACGGGCTCGCCGTAACCGGGAACTGGATACATCAGGTCAGCGCGAAAAACTGAGTGAATTGATCGAACGTCATGGTGGCCTTGCGAACAACGGGAAACCGGTTCAACCCAAGGAGGTGTTCGAGGACTTTCTTTTCTACTTCGGCATACCCCGTTCCAATTCTCTTTACCAGCGTCTTGCCCAGCAGGAATCCCTGACGAACTGCATGACACCGTCCTTTATTCGTTTACGTAACAAGCTGCAAACTTGGTTTCCCGCACAGGGAAACAACGGCTAGTCGCAACTCACTTGAAACCCATGGTTTTTCGGAATGTGAATGATCATGGCAAAAGAAGGTTGGAAAGTGTTGTCTCATTCCTCATTCCTCATCCCACCAGAGCATTGGCTTCTTTTAGAGCTGGCTTGTTGTCCTCAGTTCTGGGTGTCTATGCTTTACTTGCCAAGACCCCCATGGCTGGTAGAGAAATACGAATGAATTTGAATTGCCGATGTTTGGCGTATATCATTTTGCCCCTTCGCGCCGGTCCGGCGTAATCGCAACCGAGTTGCCCCCATGAAAGACAAAATCCACCCTCAATACAAAGAGATCAAGGTTCTCTGCAGTTGCGGTAACCAGTTCCTGACTCGTTCCACGCTAGGGAAGGAGCTGCATATCGAGGTCTGCTCTTCTTGTCATCCATTCTTTACCGGCAAGCAGAAGATTGTCGACACCGCAGGGCGGGTGGATAAATTCAGGAAGAAATACGGTCGCTGACCTCGGCCACCCTGGGAGCATCGGCCGCCGGGCTTTCCCCAGGCAATAGGGCGGCTGGCCCTCACCGCTATTCTTTTGCTTCAAGGCGGACGTAACAGGTTTCAAACTTGTTCGGTAGCCTTGAGCGATTCCAGCCCCCTTTTGCACCGAAACGCCTCGCCTTGGGCCGATCCTTCAGGGTAGAAAAAGGCCGACCAGATCGTTCAGGAAGCGCCACCCTAGAGGGGTCGGTAGCCATCTGTCTGGCTGGACGGCGAGCAGGCCGCGCTCGATGGCCGACTCTAGCCTGGGGGCCAGTAGCGACAGAGGTAGTCCTGTGCGTTCTGTGAACAAGTCCCTCGGAACGCCGGAAACCAGCCTCAGGGCATTCAGCATGAACTCGAATAGCAGGTCTCCGGCGTCCGGTTCGGATTCCCCCGCCACCGGTCTAGCCGTCGCCACCCCGGCCAGATAGCGTTCGGGGTGTTCGATCTTCCAGCGTCGTTGCACCCTGTTCTTGTCCGGAAAGCTGATCTTGGCATGGGCTCCGGCCCCGATACCGAGATAATCGCCGAATTGCCAATAGTTCCGGTTGTGTACGCACTCATATCCATCACGGGCAAAGGCGGACACCTCATACTGCCGATAGCCGGAGCCGTCCAGCAGCGCCTGTCCCTGTTCCTGCATCTGCCAGCCATCCTCTTCTGAAGGGAGGGGCGGGGGCGTTCGGGCAAAGACCGTCCCGGTCTCGATGGTCAACTGGTAATAGGAAAGATGGCTTGGTTCCAGTTCTATCGCCCGTTGGAGGTCGGCCCGGGCCTGCTGAAGGCTCTGCCTGGGAAGGCCGTACATCAGATCGAGGTTGAGATTGTCGAAACCGATCGCCCGGGCATGGCGGACGGCGTTCATGGCTTCGGCGGCGCTATGGATGCGCCCGAGTCTTCCCAGGCTATCGTCATCGAAGCTCTGGATGCCGAGAGAAAGCCGGTTCACTCCGGCCTCACGATACTGGGCGAAACGCTCCATCTCGAAGGTTCCCGGATTCGCTTCCAGGGTGATTTCGATCTCGTCTCGCCACAGCAGAGACTGGCGAATACCTTGAAGCAGGCGCTCAATCCCCCGGCCGCTCAAGAGGCTAGGGGTACCCCCGCCGATAAAGATGCTCTCCAGGGGGCGGTCTTGGGCGAGATGGATCTCTAGGGAGAGGTCTCTGAGCAGGGCCTCGATGTAGCCGGGTTCGTCCAGGTTACCCCGCAGGGGATGAGAATTGAAATCACAATAGGGACACTTGCTCCGGCACCAGGGCACATGGACATAGAGTGTCAAGGGGACAGATTTCATGGCGGGCCGCTTGGGCGCTACTGGGTCGTAAGCGTCCGGGACGGGACAGGCCGCTTTCATAGAGGCCTTTCTGGCGTCAGCCGTTGAGGTTCAGACACACCAGGTACCGCGGATTACCGGGCCTGGAGCTTGGCATAGGCCACCACCAGCCATTTGCTGCCAGCCGTGGCAAACTTGACCTGTACCCGGGCGCTGCTACCCTGTCCCTCGGCGTCCAGAATCACCCCTTCGCCGAAGGTCGGGTGGAGCACCTGTTGCCCCAGGCGAAATCCCGTCTGATCCTCTACTACGGGGTGATAGGGCCTGGCCTGGTAGAGCGGGCGGGAGATCTGGGCCCGGGGTCGGATCTCTTCCACCAGTTCAGGGGGAATCTCCCGCAGAAACCGGGACGGCAGGGGATAGGTCTCACTACCGTGCAGGCGCCGTGTCTCCGCATAGGAGAGATAAAGCCGGTGCATGGCTCGGGTCATGCCCACATAACAGAGGCGACGTTCTTCCTCCAGCCGTGACGGGTCCATGGATGACATGCTGTGGGGAAACAGGCCTTCCTCCAGGCCAACGATGAAAACCAGGGGAAACTCCAGGCCCTTGGCGGAGTGCAGGGTCATGAGCTGGACCCGGTCGGCGGCCTCTCCCTCCTGCATTTCTCCCGCTTCGAGGACAGACTGGGCGAGAAATCCCTGTAACAGGGGATATTCATCCTCTTCCCCTTCATAGACATACTGTCTGGCCGCATTCACCAACTCGTCGAGGTTTTCGATCCGGTCTTGCCCCTTGCCGTCCTTGCTTTGGGCGTAATACTCGGCCAGCCCGCTGGCGGCGATGGTTTTCTCCACCGCCTCCGCCAGATCGAGGCCTTGGATGTCCCGCCGCATCCGCTCGATGAGTTCGAGAAACCTGGTTAGCAGCAGGCTGGTGCGGGCCGGCAGGCCGAGATCCCGCAGCAGGGTCACGGCGGCGGTCCATAAAGAACAGCGCTTGAGGCGGGCGTGGTCCCGTATTGTGTCCATGGTTTTGACACCGAGGCCGCGCGGAGGGGTGGCGGTCACCCGTTCGAATGAGGCGTCATCATCGGCATTGACGATCAGGCGCAGATACGCCATGGCCTCCTTGATTTCGGCCCGTTCGAAGAAGCGCATCCCCCCATAGACCCGATAGGGGATCTGCGCCTGGATCAGGGCCTCTTCAAAGAGCCTCGATTGGGCTGTAGTGCGATAGAGGATGGCGACACCGGAACCCTTTTCCCCCTGGACGAGGTGTTGGCGCAGGCGCTCGATCACGAATCTGGCCTCATCGACCTCGTTGAAGGCCGCATAGAGGTGGATCGGCTCGCCCTCACCACCCTGGGTCCAGAGCGTCTTTCCCAGCCGTCCCGGATTGCAGGCGATGACGGCGTTCGCGGCCTTGAGGATGCGGCTGCTAGAGCGATAGTTCTGTTCCAGACGCAGCAACCGGGCCTGGGGATACTGGTGGCGAAAATCCCTCAGATTCTGCACCTGGGCGCCGCGCCAACCATAGATGGATTGGTCGTCGTCGCCCACCACGAAGAGATTGTCCCGCTCGCCGGCCAGCAGGCGCAGCCAGGCATACTGAATGCTGTTGGTGTCCTGGAACTCGTCCACCAGGATCTGCTGAAACCGTGCCCGATAATGTTCCAAGAGCTGGGGATGCTGACGCCAGAGTTCATAGCTGCGAAGCAGCAACTCGGCAAAATCGACACATCCCGTCTGCCGGCAGGCGTCTTCGTATTCTTGATAGATGCGTTGGAGTTGTCGCCGGGTCGGATCTCTATCCTCGGCCTGCTGCGGGCGACGGCCGGCATCCTTTTCGCCGTTAATGAACCATTGGGCCTGCTTTGGCGGCCAACGGCTCTCGTCGAGATCGAGGTGCTTCAACACCCGCCTGACCAGCCGCAATTGGTCATCGGCATCCATCACCTGAAAGTGATCGGGTAAAGCCGCCTCTTTCCAGTGACTGCGCAACAGGCGGTGAGACAGGCCGTGGAAGGTACCGACCCACATTCCCCCTATGGGTAGGCCGAGCAGGGTCTCGATGCGGCCACGCATCTCGCCCGCCGCCTTGTTGGTAAAGGTCACGGCGAGGATCGACCAGGGCGAGAATCCACAGACCTGGATCAGCCAGGCGACACGGTGCACCAAGACCCGTGTCTTGCCACTGCCCGCCCCAGCCAAGACCAATACATTTCCCGGCGGGACGCTGACGGCCTCACGCTGGGCTTCGTTCAAGCCGGTCAGAAGAGTGGAGGCATCCATTGCTCAGACTCGAAAGAGATCTTGAGGCGACGGGCACGGGGCCGATACGGCAGATAGAACAAGACTGGATGATTGTAAATATGTCATTGATAAATATTACTATTATTGGCTGGCCTGGACCAACAGGACAGCACCATGATACTGGTTTCGGTTCGATTTTGCCTCATCGGCAGCTTGTGGGCCGGTGCCCGCAACCGTCCCTGACTTCGGAGCCCGAAGCCGGGTTGAGAAAGACTCTGAGGTTGGCCAGGAGAGACAGGGGAAACGTCCCGGCTGGCTCGTCAACTTCTAACCTTCCCGGGCCTGGGCACGTTTACCCGGTTCTCTGTTCTCATAAGGAGAACAATGTCTCCTCAGCAGATATATTGTTCTCGAAATAAGAACGGTAAATGAGTATTTTCAGCCCAGGCCCGGCGCCACTGTAAGCTCAAACCGATTCTTGCTGGACCTTTCTCTCATCGTCGGATTCGAGCCGACGCCCGCAGCACCCTACCGAAAGCGGCGACGGACGGCTGGACCAAATCGCTATTCAGCCCAAACGCCTTGGTTAGAAACCATGCAGAGCGGCTTTCTAGGCGCGGACGTCCCGACAGGGTTTCAAACAAGCCTTAGGCGATTTCCGGCAATCGCCTTATTCGACCGTCACCGATTTGGCGAGATTCCGCGGCTGATCCACATCCGTCCCTTTGAGCACGGCCACATAATAAGCCAGAAGTTGTAAGGGTATGGTGAAAAGGATAGGGGCCACCGAGTCGGGGCCATGGGGGAGGGGGACCAGGGTGATCCCAGGAGCGGTACGCAGTTGTACTCCTTCGTCGGCGAAGACAAAGAGTTCCCCTCCCCGGGCGCGGACCTCTTCGAGGTTGGACTTGAGCTTTTCCAGCAATTGGTTATTGGGCGCCACCGCGATGACCGGCATCTCGGCATCGATCAAGGCCAGGGGGCCATGTTTGAGCTCCCCGGCGGCATAGGCCTCGGCATGGATATAGGAGATCTCCTTGAGTTTGAGCGCCCCTTCCATGGCTACCGGATATTGTTCCCCTCGCCCCAGGAAGAGGGCGTGTCTTTTATCGGCGAAGCGCACCGCCAAACGCTCGATAAGGGGGTCCAGATGCAAAACCTTCTCCACCAGGGCGGGCAGTACCCGCAGATCCCGGACCAATTCGCTTTCGACCGCCCGATAACCCTCCCGGTAATGCCCGATCGCGGCGCATAGCAGGAGCAAGGCGGCCAATTGGGTCGAAAAGGCCTTGGTGGAAGCCACACCGATCTCCGGACCCGCATGGGTCAGCAACACCAGGTCCGATTCCCGCACCAGAGAACTCTCGGGGACATTGCAGATCGCCAGGCTCGCCATATAGCCGAGCTGTTTCGCCAGACGCAGGGCCGCCAGGGTGTCCGCCGTTTCACCGGATTGAGAAATGGTGACGAACAGGGTATTGGGCGGCACGATGTGGCGGCGATAGCGAAACTCGCTGGCGATTTCGACCTGGCAGGGTACCGAGAGATTGGACTCCAGCCAATACCGCGCCACCGAACCGGCGTGGAAACTGGTACCGCAGGCAACGATCTGTAGGCCCTCAAGCGCCGAAAGAATCTCCTGCGAACGCGGACCGAGGATACCTGGAAGCACGGCAGATCCAAGCAGGCGACCTTCCATGGTATCGGCGATGGCCTGGGGTTGTTCGTGTATCTCCTTGAGCATGAAATGACGGTAGCCGCCCTTGCCGGCGGTATCGGCCGAAAGCTTCGAGGTCTTGATCGGGCGTATCACCGGATGAGCGTCCCGGTCGAAGATCCGCACCCTGTCCCGGCTCAGTTCAGCGATATCCCCGTCTTCCAGAAAGATGAATTGCTGGGTTACCGGCAAAAGGGCAAAGACATCCGAGGCGATGAAGTTTTCGCCGATACCTACACCGATCACCAAGGGACTCCCATTGCGGGCCGCCACCAATGTCTGCGGATGTTCCAGATCGACAACGCCGATGGCGTAGGCGCCCCGAAGTTCCTGAAGACTGTTGCGTACCGCGGTCAGAAGGTCGGGGGCGGTTTGCAGCTGATCGAAGATCGAATGGACGATTACCTCGGTATCTGTTTCCGAAGTAAACACATGGCCCCCCCGGAGCTGGGCGTCCCGCATCTCTTCATGGTTCTCGATAATGCCGTTGTGGACGAGCGCCACCCTGCCGCCACAGAGATGGGGGTGGGCATTGCGCACCGACGGCTCGCCATGGGTGGCCCAGCGGGTATGGGCAATGCCTAACACTCCATGGGGCCAGTTGTCTTCGAGCGCGGCTTCCAGCTCCCTGACCTTCCCCTGGGTACGCTCACGAAAGATGGTCCCATCAGTGTCGATGATGGCGATCCCCGCCGAGTCATAGCCACGATATTCGAGCCGTTTCAGTCCTTCCAAGAGCAGGGGAGCGACATCTCGTTGGGCGATGGCGCCGACTATTCCACACACCTTCGCTTACTCCTTGGTTGGTTTTTTTTGCGGGCGACGCCAGCCCGGAACACTGGTCTGAGGGGCACGGGACAGACTCAGTTGATGCTCCGGGGTGTCGGTGGTGATGGTCGAACCGGCGCCAATGGTGGCCCCCACCCCGACGGAAACCGGCGCGACCAACTGAGTATCGGAGCCGATAAAGGCCTCGTCCCCGATCCTGGTCACATGCTTATAGGCGCCGTCGTAGTTACAGGTGATGGTGCCGGCACCGACATTGACATTCCGTCCGATCACCACATCACCCATGTAGCTGAGATGATTGATTTTACTGCCTGGACCCACAGTAGCCTGCTTCAGCTCGACGAAGTTACCGATATGCACCTGCTCGGCCAGCTCGGTCTGGGGTCTTATCCGGGCGAAGGGGCCGATCCGACATCCGGAGCCAATACGGGCCGAATCGATGAGGCAATGCTCCATGACCCATACACCCTCGGCGAGGGTCGAGTTGATGATCTTGGAATAGGCGCCGACACGCACTCCATCTCCAAGGCTGACCTCACCTTCGAGAATGACATCGATATCGATCACTACATCCCGTCCGATGCTGAGTTGGCCGCGCAGATCGAAGCGCGCCGGATCCATGAGCGTGACTCCCTGCTCCATCAGGCGACGCGCCTGCGCCGCCTGATAGGCTCTTTCCAACCAGGCGAGCTGAAGGTGATCGTTGACCCCTTGCATCTCAAGTACGTCTTCAGGCTGTATTGTCTCGACTTCGATACCCTCATCGACCGCCATGGCCACGATATCGGTCAAATAATACTCGCCCTGGGCATTGGCTGGGCGAAGCCTCTGTAGCCAGGCCTCAAGGCGGCCAGCCTCGCATACCATGATGCCCGTGTTGACTTCTCTGACGGCGAGTTCCTCCGGCTGGGCATCCCTTTGCTCGACGATGCGCATCACTCGCCCTACGGTATCCCGGATGATGCGCCCATAGCCGCTTGGATCAGTAAGATTCGCCGTGAGTAAGGCGAGGGGAGCTGTCTCAGAGGATTGCAACAAGGCAGACAGGGTGGTTAGCGAGAGCAGCGGCACATCCCCATAGAGAATCAGCACCTGGTCAAGCCCGTGGAGGGACGGCAAGGCTAATCTCAGCGCATCTCCGGTTCCCCGTTGCTCGTCTTGCCTGATCCAGCTTAGATCCATTGCCCCAATGGCTTGAGGGACCTGCTCTCCACCATGCCCATACACCACCGTGATCCGCTCCGGACTCAAGGATCGCGCTACCTCCAGCACATGCTGGAGCAACGGACGTCCGGCCAGGAGGTGGAGGACCTTGGGGAGCGAGGAACGCATCCGCTTTCCCTGCCCAGCGGCAAGTATAACGACGCCCAGCTTCATCACCAGCATGCCACTCCCGAACGACAGAAGATCCTGGGCGGAGCCCGATTGGGGAGACCCGCCTTATTGCCCGTCAATACTGATTGTCAATTGAGTGTCCAGGAAGCTGGATGGGTGGCGCTCAGAAGCTTGCGGTCTTCGTTGGTCGCTGGCCTGACTTCGAGGATCCTTACCTTGACCTTGAGCGTCTTGCCAGCCAAAGGATGATTGCCGTCGAGCGTCAGTTTGCCGTCCTGGATACGGGTCACATAAAAAACTCGAATCTCACCGGCTTCGTTTTGCATGGAAACCTCAGCCCCGAGATGACGGAACGGCGGTGGGACATTGTCGATATCATCCGTGTAGGTAAGACTGGGATCCCAGGCTCCGAAAGCCTGCTCCGGGGAGAGGAGGATATCCACCGAATCGCCCTCTTTTTTGCCGGTGATCGCCGCATCCATGCCTCCAATCAGCTCGACCTCACCTCCGAAGATATAGCTTACTGGTAGATCGCTCTGCTCGACGACATGGCCATCGCTAGCGGTGATGCTATAGGTGAGGGAGACAAACTTCCCTGGTCCAATGCCGTCATGTTCCATAAGCATCTGAGAACAAACAGAACTCTGCCCCAAGCCGAGGTTGATTGGCTTGGGCTATCAGCCGCCCTTTATACGCCTTAGCTTTTCAATCGTCTTGAGCTTGGCCACAGCATCGGCAAGCTCGGACTGGGCCTTGGCATACTCAAATTCGGCCTTTTGTGTAGCCAGTACCGACTCGGCCCGTCTTTTCGCCTCCAAGGCGGCGGCCTCATCCAGATCACGCGCCCGCAAGGCCGTGTCGGCCAGTACCGTCACCACGTGCGGCTGAACCTCCAGCATCCCACCGGAAACGTAGAAATACTCCGTCTGGCCTGGTTCGACTTCGACCCGTACCTCGCCTGGTTTGAGCCGCGTGATCATCGGGGCATGACGCGGCAGTATGCCGACCTCACCCAGCTCGGCCGGGGCATAAACCACCTCCGCCTGGCCGGAGAAGATTTCCGCCTCGGCGCTGACCACATCGACGTGAATCTTCATCGCCATGGAAGTGGACTCCTAGCCTCTGGTTACTGGATCAGACACGCTGGGCACGCTCCACGACCTCGTTGATGCCGCCCACCATATAAAAGGCCTGCTCGGGCAGATGATCGTATTCACCGGAGATGATGGACTTGAAGCCAGCGATAGTATCTTTCAGGGAGACGTATTTTCCTGGCGAGCCGGTGAACACCTCGGCGACAAAGAATGGCTGAGACAGGAAGCGCTGGATCTTGCGCGCCCGGGCTACTACCAGTTTGTCCTCCTCGGAGAGTTCATCCATACCCAGGATGGCGATGATGTCTTTGAGCTCCTTGTATCTCTGCAACAATCCTTGAACGGTACGGGCCACGTCATAGTGCTCTTGCCCGACGACATTCGGATCCAGGATACGGCTGGTGGAGTCCAATGGGTCGACTGCCGGATAAATACCCAGCTCGGCGATCTGTCGCGATAGCACCAGGGTGGCGTCGAGGTGAGAGAAGGTCGTCGCTGGTGAAGGATCCGTGAGGTCGTCGGCAGGCACGTAGACGGCTTGAAAGGAGGTGATGGAGCCGGTCCTTGTCGAGGTGATACGCTCCTGCAGCACACCCATCTCCTCCGCCAGGGTCGGTTGGTAACCTACCGCCGAGGGCATACGTCCCAGCAGGGCGGACACTTCGGTTCCAGCCAGGGTGTAACGATAGATGTTGTCGATGAACATCAACACATCACGCCCCTCATCCCGGAAATATTCCGCCATCGTCAAGCCTGTGAGGGCCACCCGTAACCGGTTGCCGGGGGGTTCGTTCATCTGTCCATACACTAGGGCCACCTTATCCAGAACCCCGCCTTCCTGCATCTCATGATAGAAGTCGTTGCCTTCTCGGGTGCGCTCGCCAACCCCGGCAAACACCGAATACCCCGAATGCTCAACGGCGATGTTGCGGATCAACTCCATCAGCGCCACGGTCTTCCCCACGCCAGCGCCTCCGAACAGCCCGACCTTCCCTCCTTTTGAGATCGGCATAATGAGGTCGATCACCTTGATACCGGTTTCCAAAATTTCCGTGGCGGCGGCTTGATCCTTATAAGCCGGCGGCGACCGATGGATAGACGAAGTGAATTCGGATTGCACCGCCCCCTTGCCATCCACGGGTTGTCCAAGCACGTCCATGATGCGCCCGAGAGTCGCTTTTCCCACGGGCACAGAGATGGGTTGCCCGGTATTGATCACCTCAAGGCCCCGTTTCAAGCCATCGGTAGAACCCATAGCGATGGTGCGGACGACACTGTCCCCAAGCTGCTGCTCCACCTCAAGGGTTACGCCCATTGAAGGAATCTTGAGGGCATCGTAAACCTTCGGCATCAATCCACGCGGAAACTCCACGTCGACAACTGCGCCGATGATCTCCACCACTTTACCGGATGTCATATCTCTTTCCCCGTGCTGTCCTGGTGACAGCCAAAGCATGGTTCTGAAAGCTGATTTGTGATGTCAAAAAAGCTATACCGCAGCCGCTCCGCCGACGATCTCAGCGATCTCCCTGGTAATAGCGGCTTGACGCACTTTGTTGTAGACCAATTGCAATTCTTCTATCAAGCTACCGGCATTATCGGTCGCGGATTTCATGGCCACCATGCGCGCCGACTGCTCGCTGGCGCCATTCTCAACTACGGCTTGATAAACCAAAGACTCGATATAGCGAGCCAGGAGTTCGTCCAGCAGCTGCTTGGCGTCCGGTTCATAAATGTAGTCCCATCGATACCCATGGTGTTCCTCTTCGGCGACAGGAAGCGGTACCAACTGAAGCAGGGTCGGCTTCTGGGTCATGGTGTTGACAAACTGGTTGAACGCCACATAGACCCGATCCACCTCTCCGGCCATATAGGCATCCATTACGGCCTTGACAGGGCCGATGAGATCGACCACCCGTGGGGCATCCCCCAGGTGAACCGCCTGGGCACGCACCCGTCCGCCAAATTTCCTGAAAAAACCCAAGGCCTTCATTCCGATAGTACAGAACTCCATTTCGATCTTTTGTTGGGCGAACACCTTCATCTCTTTTACCACCATGCGAAAGAGATTATGGTTCAATCCTCCACACAACCCTCGGTCAGTCGAGACGACGATAAAGGCCACTCGTTTCAGGGGACGGCTCGGGTCCATAAAAGGGTGGCGGTATTCCGTCTGTGCCTGGGTGAGATGACTGATGACTTGGCGAATCTTCGCGGTATAGGGGCGCGACCGGGTCATTCGATCTTGCGCCTTGCGCATTTTGCTCGCCGCCACCATCTGCATCGCCCGGGTTATTTTCTGGGTGTTTTTGATGCTGGCGATCTGGGAGCGAATTTCTTTTGTTCCCGGCATGGACCTTTCCTTCGCTTGACTGGGACGGCTACCGTACTACCAGGAGTGATTGGCCTTGAAATCCTTCAAGGCGGCATGAAACCCCTGGGCCACTTCAGGTGTGTAGTCTGGGGTCTGGTTCACCTTGGCCAACATCTCTCCATGCTGGGATTTCATATAGCTTTGTAAGGCTTCTTCAAAACGCACGACCTTTTTCACATCTACGTCGTCCAGATAGCCTTCATTGGCGGCAAAGAGAGAAACGGCCATCTCGGCCACGCTCATGGGCGAGTATTGCTTTTGTTTCATCAACTCGGTGACTCGGGCGCCCCGCTCTAGCTGTTTACGGGTCGCTTCGTCAAGATCCGAGGCAAATTGCGAGAAGGCCGCCAGTTCGCGGTATTGGGCGAGAGCCAGGCGTACACCACCGCCGAGCTTTTTGATGATCTTGGTCTGAGCCGCACCGCCAACCCGAGACACCGACAGACCGGCATTAATAGCGGGACGGATATTGGAGTTGAATAAGCTGGTTTCCAGAAAGATCTGCCCATCGGTGATGGAAATGACATTGGTAGGGACAAAGGCAGACACATCGCCCGCCTGAGTCTCGATGATAGGTAAGGCGGTCAGCGAACCCGTTTTCCCCTTCACCTGACCATTAGTCAATTCCTCGACGTATTGTTCATTAATCCTGGCGGCACGCTCCAGCAAACGGGAATGAAGGTAAAATACATCGCCCGGATAGGCCTCGCGTCCAGGGGGGCGACGCAATAAAAGCGAAACCTGGCGATAGGCCCAGGCCTGCTTGGTCAGATCATCGTAGATAATGAGAGCATCCTGGCCACGGTCACGAAAGAACTCGCCCATGGAACACCCGGAATAGGGGGCGATGAACTGCATGGCGGCCGATTCAGAGGCCGTTGCCGCCACCACTATGGTATGGGCCATGGCACCGTGCTCTTCGAGCTTCCGCACCACTCCCGCCACGGAAGAGTTCTTTTGGCCGACGGCGACATAGATGCATTTGATGCCCGTGCCGCGCTGATTGATGATGGTGTCGATCGCTAAGGCCGTTTTGCCGGTCTGGCGGTCGCCGATGATGAGTTCACGTTGGCCTCTACCGATAGGAACCATGGAATCGATCGCCTTCAGACCGGTCTGCACCGGCTGGGATACGGACTTACGGGTGATGACGCCCGGGGCCACTTTTTCGATCGGCGAGGAAAAAGTAGTTTCAATAGGGCCCTTGCCGTCGATCGGCCGCCCCAAGGCATCCACTACCCGCCCCAGCAAGCCTTCACCGACAGGTACTTCCAACACCCGTCCGGTACATTTGACCCAATCGCCCTCAGAGAGATGTTTGTAGTCGCCAAGCACGACAGCGCCGACGGAATCTCGTTCGAGGTTTAATGCCAGGCCGAAGGTATTGCCCGGAAATTCCAACATCTCGTAGGACATCGCCTCGGAAAGCCCGTGAATGCGGACGATGCCATCCGAAAGACTCACGATGGTCCCTTCGGCACGGGCCTCGCTTTTTTGCTCAAAGCCGGCAATTTTATTTTTGATGAGTTCGCTGATTTCAGATGGATTGAGTTGCATGCTGGCTTCCCGTGTCTCAAATACCTAGTTCGCTGGCCAATCTCTGTAATTGCCCTTGCAATGAATGGTCGATAACCATGTCGCCGACTCGAATCTTGATGCCGGCAATCAAGGATGGATCCTCTTCGGCGGTTATCGAGACCTCGCGACCAAAGCGCTTTGACAGGATTTCCTGGAGTTTTTCCTCTTGATCGTGCGTCACAGCGAAAGCGGACGCCAACTTGACCTGGAGCGAGCCTTGATGAGCCCGCTTCAACTCGGCATAAAGTTGCGCGATGTTGGAGATCAGAGCCAATCGTTTGTTCTGCACCAGTAGCCTGAGGAAGTTGATTCCTTCCCCATCGAGATGATCCTGGCCAATGTCCACCAACAACGCTTCAAGTTGGCTACGATCGACCTTGGGATCATCGATCTGGGCGAGAACTTGCGGATGGCTGACGACTTCCGCCATAAAGTCCAACATCTCGGACCACAGCTCGAGTTGGGCTGTCTCGATGGCTCGGTCAAGTACAGCCTGGGCATAGGGTCGAGCGATGGTGGCATTGTCGGTCGACATGGTTCAATAACCTCAAAGCTCGGTGGCAATGGCGTTGAGGATATCGCTGTGGGCTTCGGCGTCTACTTCCCGTCGAAGGATCTTCTCCGCACCGGCGACAACCAGCAGGGTAACCTGGGTGCGCAACTGTTCCCGCGCCCTCGCCACCTCAAGCTCGATATCCGCCTGGGCTGCTGTCAGTATACGCTCGCCTTCGGCGCGGGCCTCCTCCTTCGCTTCATCGACGATTTCAGCCGCGCGTTTTTGGGCCTGATTGATGATCTCTGCGGACTTCGCCTTGGCATCCACCAGCAGTTCAGCGGCCCGCTGCTTGGCCCGTTCCTGATCGGCCTTCCCTCTCTCGGCCGCCGAAAGCCCCTCGGCGATCTTTTGCTTACGCTGTTCCATGAGGTTGGTCAGTGGCCCCCAGAGAAAACGCATCACAAACCAGACCAGGATACCGAAGGTGATGATCTGTGCGATCAAAGTGGCGGTGAAGTTCACTTGGACCCTCCTCTGCTCTGAGTACCCAGCAAGACCAAGCCGATGGGCTTACGCAGACTCAATCTGTGTTTTTCAGTGCCCAATAGCCGCCTTGAATGCCCCGATGAAGGGGTTGGCAACGGAGAACCACATGGAGATACCCAACACGATCATGGGGAAGGCTTCCATCAAACCACCCGTGAAGAGCATCTGCCCCATGAGCTGGGGTCTCAGCTCAGGTTGACGGGCAATACCTTCCAGATATTTGGAACAGATCAACCCCCAACCAAGTGCGGAGCCAAAACCAGCGGCAGCCAAGATAATTCCCACACCAACAGCGGTGGAGGCATAAATCTGAGCGAGTGTATCAGGGGTCATCGAGATTCTCCTTGGAAAGACAAAGCTACAGACGGTGGCGTGTGGAGTTCCAGCAACAAGCAGGCTACTGAAATCAGTGGTGTTCCGGCTCGGTGTTCGCCATAGCCAGAAAAACCGTGGTCAAGATCATGAAAATAAAGGCCTGCAAGGTGATCACCAAGATGTGGAAAATCGACCAGAAGGTGGCCAAAGCGATCTGAACCGGTAAGAGCACCCACAAGAGAGTGCCAAAGGCACCAAGCATGGCTAGCAACAAGAAAATCAACTCGCCCGCAAACATATTGCCAAAGAGTCGCAGGGCAAGACTGATAGGTTTGGCCAGCTCTTCGATCAGGGTCATGACGATGTTGAATGGGATCATCCACTTCCCAAAGGGGTGGAAAAGAAAGGTCTTGATATAACCGATGAAACCTTTGGCGCGGATATTATAGAAAATGATCAAGCAGAAGACAGAGATGGACATACCGAAGGTGGTCCCAAGATCGGTCGTAGCCACCACCTTGAGATAAGGGATACCCACAGCGCTGGCTGTCGCCGGCAGAAGATCTACCGGCGCCATATCCATGGCATTCATCAAAAACACCCAGCAAAAAATGGTCATCGCCAGAGGACCGACTAAAGGATCCCGTGTCGGGAAAATTCCCTTTACCTGGCCGTCGACAAACTCATACACGGCCTCAAGCAGGTTTTGCATCCCTGTAGGCTTATCTAAGCTGAGATTCTTGCCGACTTTGTAGGAGAAGTACATGATCAGCCCGGCGGCAAACCAAGCGAAAAACAAGGTATCCAGGTTGAGTGTCCAGAACCCGCCGTCCCCAATGGAAAGATTGTGGAGGTGGTGCTGGATATAGGCCACCGGATCCGAAGGAACAGACGAATGCTCGACCTGACTCACTTCATTTAGCCTCGATACTCAGGATGTTGATTCAGCCGTAAGTGCCACAAAAAATGCCATGAATCACGCCAAGAGTCGGCTGCATGGATAACCGAGATAGGTCACAGCCAAACCGACCAGCAAGGGGACAGGGTCGAACCCAAACCACGCAAAGGCAACATAGAGAGCCACCAGGGTAAATACCAGACGCTCAAGCAAACCGAGCATCATTGAGGCCACATCTGTCATCGGATTCAGCGCTAGCCTTTTCGTAGCCTGACGCACCCGCCGAGACATGAGCAGGCTGTTCATAATTGTTATTAAACCCCCATAGCCCGCGGCTGCCGCCTGATCGACTCCACCCATCAGGCCAAAGGCAATTGCCACTATTGCGACCAGTATCGCTTGTGCACCGATGAGACGCCGCGCTTCATCTTTCATTACGGCTTGAGGCTGTCGCCCTTCGTTCATGCGCGACGCAGTATAAAAGCACATGAATGTCAGGTCAAACGGGTTATATGCTGCGACTGCACATTTTTGTTCAACGGATATGCTCGAGGATGCCTTCCAGTTCTTCCAGGCTGTGATAATTAATTACCAATTTTCCGCCCCCCTTGGCACCATGCTGGATATCGACTCTGGCCCCCAGCCTCTCGCTCAGGCTCTCTTGCAGGTGCAGCACATTGGGATCCATACCCTGGCGTCCCTTGGTCTTTTGGGTAGACTCCGCCGTCAGTTGCAGTCGTCTCACCAGACGTTCGGTTTCCCTTACCGAGAGGCCATGCTCGGCGACCTTCCGGGCCGCTTCGCTCTGTGCCCGACCCTGCAACCCAAGCAGGGCACGGGCATGTCCCATCTCCAGGTTACCCTGCTCGATCATGGTTTTGACATCCTCATTAAGGTCGAGCAGCCGCAGCATATTGGTTACCGAGGCCCGCGATTTGCCGACCGCCTGGGCTACCTGCTGATGGGTAAGGGTGAATTCCCCCACCAAACGCTGGAGCGCCGAGGCGGCTTCCAGGGGATTGAGGTCATCCCGCTGGAGATTTTCAATCAGACCCATCGCCATGGATTCCTGATCCGAGGCCTCACGAATCACCACCGGCACCTCGTCCAAGCCGGCCAACTGACAGGCCCGCCAGCGTCGTTCGCCGGCGATGAGTTCATAACGGCCGCTGTCGACAGGACGTACGACCACCGGTTGCAGCACCCCGTGGGTAGCGATGGACTCGGCCAGTTCCCGCAGACTCTCGGGATCGAAATCCCGTCGCGGCTGAAAACGGCTGCGTTGGATCAGATCCAGGGGGAGGTGGCGCGGTGGTTCCCCATTGAGAGGTTGGGCAAGTTCATCCGCCGTCGATTCCTCGGCATGACGAACGGCGCCCAGCAGCGCATCCAACCCGCGTCCGAGTCCACGTTTCTTGATATTCATGAGTGGATGACTCGGCAAGGTTATCGGGGGGTGGTCAGGTTTTTATGGTCCTGACGACGGAGGATCTCACTGGCCAGGGCAAGATAGGATACCGCCCCGCGCGAGGCTCGATCATAGACCAACACCGGCTGTCCATGGCTGGGGGCTTCGGCCAATCGCACATTGCGCGGGACGATGGTGCGATAAACCTGATCGGGAAAGTGAGTGATCAATTGAGCTGAGACCTCGTTCGCCAGATTGTTCCGATTGTCGTACATAGTGCGGAGGATGCCGTCGATCTCCAGGGCTGGATTCAGTTTGGAGCGAATGGTCTGGATGGTGTTCACCAGCGCCGACAAGCCTTCCAGGGCGTAATACTCACATTGCAGCGGGATCAGCACCCCGTCCCCGGCCATGAGGGCGTTCACCGTCAGCATGTTCAATGAGGGGGGACAGTCGATGATCAGGAAATCATAACGGTCGCGGACGCTGGCCAGGGCCAATCGAAGTCTCTGCTCCTTACCTGGGAGGCTCAGGAGTTGGACCTCCGCCGCCGTGAGATCGGCGTTGGCGGGTACCAGATCCATCCCCCCCTGCAGGGCCTTGACAATGACATTGTCGATTCTGGCTTGGCCCAGCAACACTTCGTAGGTGGTCTGTTCCAGATTGTACTTGTCGACCCCACAACCTGTGGTGGCATTGCCCTGGGGATCGAGATCCACCAGCAACACCTTGCGCTTCATGATGGCAAGGGAAGCGGCCAGGTTCACCGCCGTAGTCGTTTTGCCGACACCGCCCTTTTGATTGGCGATCGTGATTACCCGCCCCATGCCTCAAGATCCGCGATTCAGTCTCATTTCGTCCGCAGCAACACCAGATGGCGTTCCGCCTCCATCCCCGGCACCCACACCGGCAGGATGCCCTCGATCCTCCAATCCTTTCCCACCTGTTCGATCTCATCCTTCGGATAACGCCCCTTCATGGCGATCAGCAAGCCGGTTCTGGCCTGGAGCAGGGGACGGGAGAGGGACAGGATACCAGAAAGCGAGGCGAAGGCGCGCACCACCAGGGTGTCGAAAGGTGACTCGGGCCGGTAGTGTTCGGCCCTGATGGTCGCCACACGGACGTTCGGCAACCCCAAATCGGTGATGACTTGGCTCACGAAGCGCTGTTTCTTTTGATGGCTATCGAGCAGGGTGAATTCATGCGACGGCGAGGCGATTGCCAACGGGATGCCGGGTAAACCCGCTCCTGTGCCCAGATCCAATACCCGGCGACCCTGGAGCAGGGGAAGCAGGGTCAGGCTGTCGAGCAGATGGCGGGTTATCATCTCTCCCGGCTCCTTTACCCCCGTGAGATTGAAGAGCTGATTCCATTGGTGGAGCAGGAGGATAAAGTCCAGCATCTGCTGTTGCTGCGGGACATCCAGGGAGAGGCCGAGGGCGGCGGCCCCGGCGGCGAGCTGGTCATGCCAGGGGCCGGAGGGATAGATTGACTGGCTCATCATCCACGGCGTCGCTTGAGGTGGATCATCAATAGCGAGATGGCGGCTGGCGTCACCCCCGGGATACGGGCCGCCTGCCCGAGACTACCGGGTCGGACGCGGAGAAACTTTTCCCTGACCTCGGTGGAAAGGCCATGGACCCCGGCATAGTCGAAGTCCAGGGGAAGCTGGATGGCTTCTTGGTGACGCTGACGTTCGATCTCTCCGATCTGCCGGTCGATATAACCCGCATACCTGGCCTGCACCTCGAGCTGTTCCGCCACCTGGGGGTTGTCCACGCCGGGCCCGATTCCAGGCAGACCGACCAGATCGGCATAGCCGAACCCGGGTCTGGCCAGCAGATCCAGTGCCCGCAACTCCCGCGACAGTCCTTCCTCGTGATGTTCCATCAAGACCTTGGCCGTATCGCTGCCAGGCCGGATCCAGATCTCCCGCAGGCGTTGTTGTTCACGTTCGATGCTTTCCCGCTTGGCCTCGAAAGCCACCCAGCGGGTCTCATCCACCACCCCGAGTTGACGCCCGACCGGTGTCAGCCGCAGATCGGCGTTGTCCTCCCGCAGCAGCAGGCGGTATTCGGCCCGACTGGTGAACATGCGATAGGGCTCCTGGGTGCCGCAGGTGATGAGGTCGTCCACCAGCACCCCCAGATAGGCCTCGTCCCGACGCGGGCACCAGGGTTCTCGCCCCTGCACGGATAAGGCGGCATTGATCCCGGCCAAGAGTCCCTGGGCTGCGGCCTCTTCGTAGCCCGTGGTGCCGTTGATCTGTCCGGCGAAGAACAGGCCCCGGATCGGCTTGGTCTCCAGGCTGGGCTGCAAATCCCGGGGATCGAAGAAATCATATTCGATGGCATAACCCGGCCGGGTTATGCGCGCCTGCTCCAGGCCGCGGATGGTTTGCACCAGCTGATATTGAATATCGAAGGGCAGACTGGTGGAAATGCCGTTGGGGTAGACCTCGTTGGTCTGGAGTCCTTCGGGTTCGATGAAGATCTGATGGGAGGTCTTGTCGGCAAAGCGGACTACCTTGTCCTCGATCGAAGGGCAATATCGCGGTCCTATTCCCTCGATCACCCCGGTATAGAGCGGCGAGCGGGACAAACCGGAGTGGATGATGGCGTGGGTGGCTTCGTTGGTATGGGTGATGTGGCAACTCACCTGGCGGGGATGTTCCGCCGCCGAGCCGAGGAAGGAAAAGACCGGCACCGGCACATCGCCCGGTTGTTCCTCCAGTTGGGAGAAGTCGATGCTGCGGGCGTCGAGGCGGGGCGGCGTTCCGGTTTTCAGCCGTTCCACGCGGAAGGGTAACTCCCTCAGTCGCTTGGCCAAGCCGATGGAAGGGGGTTCGGCGGCGCGACCGCCGCTGAAATTGGTCAGGCCGATATGGATCTTGCCGGCGAGAAAGGTGCCGACGGTGAGCACCAGGCTCGGGGCGTAGAAACTCAGCCCCATCTGGGTGGTGACTCCAATGACACGATCACCTTCGAGCAGCAGATCCTCGGCGACCTGCTGAAAGAGATCGAGGTTTTCCTGGTGTTCCAGCGCCTGTCGAATCGCCACCTTGTACAACATGCGATCCGCCTGTGCCCGTGTCGCTCGCACCGCCGGACCCTTGCGAGCATTGAGGAGGCGGAACTGGATGCCGGCCGCATCCGCCGCCTTGGCCATGATCCCGCCCAGGGCGTCGATCTCTTTCACCAGATGACTTTTGCCGATACCGCCGATGGCCGGGTTGCAGCTCATCTGGCCCAGGGTCTCGATATTGTGGGTGAGCAGCAGGGTGCGCACGCCCATGCGCGCCGCCGCCAGCGCCGCCTCGGTTCCGGCGTGCCCGCCGCCGACGACGATGACGTCATAGGTCTCGGCATGAAACATAATAAACCCGGGTCTCCAGCAGGATTGCGAATGGCTATTGTATCCGGGACATCCGGCACCGACATCCCGTGCTCTATCCTTCATGGCCCTTATGCTCAGGGGATCGATGGCTGAACCCTGAGCCGGGTTCGGTCATGACCGCGAGAGGCATGCGGGTCGTCGGGTCGGCCCCGTCTACTTCCGAGGCTCCCGGGCCTGGGTGCTGGTGGCCGATTTTTCATTCTCAAAAAGAGAATAAAATCCTATTTATTGACTATATTGTTCTTGATAAGAGAACAATAATGGCCATTTTTTGCCCATGCCCGGCACCACTAAACGCGAATACTCACTTTGTTGGGTCTTGCTCTCAGCGGCCAATTCGGGGTCGCTACCCGAGCCCGACGGCTCGGAAGCCTGAACTCTCTTCGGAAAGGGTATAAGCTGTCGCTCAACCCCAAGGGTGGCTTCGACGCCTGAACCCATGACCAGACCAGCTTCACCTCGAGGAACCAGTCAACCATGAAATCGCCTTTCGAGCCGGTCATCGCCCAGGCGGGCCGGATCATTCTCGGCAAGGAGCGTGTCATCCGCCTCGCCCTGGCCTGTCTGCTTGGCCGCGGTCATTTGTTGATCGAGGATCTGCCTGGGGTCGGAAAGACCACCCTGGCCCATGTGCTCGCCCGGATTCTGGGTCTGCAATATCAACGCATCCAGTTCACCAGCGATCTCCTCCCGGCCGATATCGTCGGGGTGTCCATCTTCGATCGGGAGCGGCAGGACTTCCGTTTCCATCAGGGGCCGGTGTTCGCCCAGGTGGTCTTGGCCGACGAAATCAACCGGGCCACGCCCAAGGCCCAGAGCGCCTTGCTGGAGGCCATGGAAGAGCGCCAGGTTACCGTGGATGGGCAAAGCCATTCCCTGCCGGAACCCTTTTTCGTCATCGCCACCCAGAATCCGGCGCATCAAGTCGGCACCTTTCCCCTGCCCGAGTCCCAGCTCGACCGGTTTCTGATGCGCCTGGACATGGGCTATCCCCATCGGGCGGCGGAACGGGCCCTGTTGGCCGGTGTCGACCGGCGGGAACTCCTGGCCGAACTCCAGCCGGTCCTTTCCGTCGCCGAGGTGCTGCGGATCCAGCAGGAGGTCAAGGCGATCCGGGTGGCGGACGCCCTGCTCGATTACTGTCAGGATCTGCTCGATTTCAGCCGCCAGAGCCCCCGCTTTCGCCACGGGCTCTCCCCCCGGGCCGGGCTGGCCCTGTTGCGCACGGCCCGGGCCTGGGCGCTGTTGAACGGACGGGACTTCGTGCTCCCCGAGGACTTGCAGCAGGTCCTGCCCGCCACCGTCGGCCATCGGCTTCAAGTCTCCGCGGAATTGACGGCGGATGAAGCCAGAGCGGCCACCCGCCATTTGATCGAATCCGTGCCGCTGCACTGAGAGGTTGTGAAAAAATCTGCTACGCATCCCGCTAGCGGCGGTGGGCGGGGCTCGCGCCTCGCCGATCTCTTCGATATATCTCGTCGCGGCACGCGAAACCCCAGCGTCGCCCAGGAAACAGCCGAGACCCCATGAACTGGCGCCAACGCCTGCAACAACTCTTTCGCCGCGCCACGCCCGACCGCAACGGCTGGGTGCGTATCGAGCCACGCTTCATCTATATCCTGCCCACCCGGCAGGGATTCATCCTGGCGCTGCTGATCTTCGGCATGCTGCTGGGTTCCATCAATTACGGCAGCAATCTGGGGTATCTCTACACCTTCATGCTCACCGGGGTCGGACTGATCACCATGCTCCATACCTGGCGCAACCTCCTGGGGCTCGAGATCGGTGGTGTCACGGTGAAGGCGGTCTTCGCCGGTCAGGAGGCGAGGTTTCTGGTCGCGGTTCGCAATCCGGAGGCCAGGAGGCGACCGGCGCTGGAACTCAGTAGTCAGCCGGGGGCCGGTGGTCGGGTCGATCTTCCCGGTGGGAGCCAGGCCCAGATCGAACTCCTGATACCCAGCCAACAGCGGGGTGAACTTCCCTTGGGTCGGCTCCGCATCGATACCCGGGCGCCCTTCGGGTTGTTGCGGGCCTGGTCTTATCTGGATCTCGGGGCCAGTTGCCTGGTGTATCCCAGACCGGCCAGCCAGGGGGAACCGCCGCAGGGCCCGGCCTATGCCGGCAGCCATCATGGCGATCGCGGCGTCGGCGCCGACGATTTCGTGGGGCTCCGTAACTACCGTCCCGGGGATTCGCCCCGCCATCTGGACTGGAAGGCCATGGCCCGGGAGCGGGGGACCCTCACCAAGCAGTTTGGCGGCGATCGGGCGGAACAACTCTGGCTCGACTGGGATCAACTCCCACCCCTGGACGCGGAAACCAAGTTGAGCCTCCTCTGCCGATTCCTGTTGCTGGCCGTGGAACGGGGGCAGAGTTACGGCCTGCGTCTCCCCGGCAGCGAGATCCCCCTTGGCCGTGGCGAGAGCCACCTGCACCAATGCCTGACGGCCCTGGCGAGGTTTCCCACCCATGCCGCCGCTTGATACCCAGGCCATTGCGCGCCCCCTCCTTTTCAGTCTTCTGGCCTTGATCCTGCTGGCCGGCCTCACGCTCATCACCGAGTTATCCCTCTGGGTCTGCGGTTATGCCGCCGCCGTCATTCTCTTGCGTATTCTCATCCTCTTTCGCACCCCCGCGGCCCCCTCACGCTGGCTGCTGGTCCCCCTCACTTTGATCGGGATACTCATCGTCCTCATCCAGTACCGCACCCTGTTCGGGCGTGATGCCGGTGTCTCCCTGCTCAGCGTCATGCTGGCGCTCAAGCTGTTGGAGAGCCGAACCCAGCGGGATTTCTACCTGGCGATCTTTCTCGGCTTCTTTTTCATTGTCTGCCAGTTTCTTTTTCACCAGAGCATGGAGGTGGCCGCCTACTTGATGCTGATCAGCCTGGGGTTGTTGTCCCTGCTGGCCGAGATCAACCAGGTCGGCCAGGGTTTCACCCCCCGCCAATCCCTGCGCCTGGGACTGACCGTCATGCTGCAAGCGCTGCCCATCACCCTGGTGTTGTTCTACCTTTTCCCCCGTTTGGCCGCCCCCCTTTGGGGGTTCATGACCGATCGGCAGGGCGCCACCACCGGCTTCAGCGACCGACTTTCTCCGGGCTCGGTCAACCGTCTGGGCCTCTCGGACGAGATCGCCTTCCGCGTCGATTTCCAGGACCCAGTCCCGCCACCCCAGCAACGCTATTGGCGCGGGCAGGTGTTCTGGCTGATCGACGGCAAGGAGTGGCGCACCCCCGAGAGCAAACAGAGCCGGAGTATCCGGGAGTATGCGAGTCCGGGGCCGCCGATCCGCTATACCCTGACCATCGAACCCCATCGGCAACGCTGGCTTTTTCCCCTCGACCTGCCCGCCGAGGTGCCGAACAGCACCCTGATCCGCGAGGACTTCCAATTGCTGGCGGAAAAACCTTTGACCAGCCGTCAGACCTACCGCCTGAGCAGCCATCCGCTCTACGCCATCTCCTCCCTCGGCCCCCGGGAACGGGAGTGGGGTCTGCAACTGCCTGCAAACGTCACACCGCGGATGCGGCAACTGGCCACACGCTGGGCGAATAGTGGTCGTACTACCAGGGAGGTGGTGGATCTGGCGCTCGATCACATCCGCCGGGAAGACTTCATCTACACCCTGAAGCCGCCCCTGCTCGGCGACAATCCGACGGATGAGTTTCTCTTCGAGACCCGCAAGGGGTTTTGCGAACATTTCGCCACCAGCTTCGTGGTCATGATGCGGCTGGCCGGGATCCCCAGCCGGGTGGTCACCGGTTATCAGGGTGGGGAATACAACCCCTTGGGCGGTTATTACCTGATACGCCAATCCGATGCCCATGCCTGGGCCGAGGTCTGGTTGGCCGAGCGGGGCTGGGTGAGGGTCGATCCCACCGGGGCCGTGGCCCCTGAGCGCATCGAGCGCGCCCTCGATCTCACCAACCTGCGTGAGGGTCTACCGGCCCAATTTCTGTTCGCCAATCAAGGCTGGATCCGGACCATCTTCAAACATTCGCGTTTCCTGCTCGATGCCGCCAACATGGGCTGGTATATGTGGGTCATCAATTACACCAGCGATCGGCAGATGGATCTGCTGGCCAGACTGGGGCTGGGGTTCATCAGACCATCCGGACTGGGTATCCTCCTGGTCGTCATCATCGGCTCCCTGCTGGGGATGATCAGTTTCTCTCTACTGCGCCAGGGTCGGCGGCCCCAGGATCCGTTACAACAACTCTATGACCGCTATTGCCGCCGGCTCGCCAAGCGGGGACTGGGACGCCTGAGTTACGAAGGTCCCCGATCCTTCGCCGACAAGGTCATCCGCTTGCGCCCGGACCTGCGACCCCAGGTGGAGGCCATCACCGCCATCTATATCGAGAGCCGCTATGGTCCCGGCGGCGACAGTCAGGCGTTACGGCGACTGCGGCGTCTGCTCTGGCGTTTTCGACCCTGAGCGGGATGGTCGTGCGGTCCCTGACCGCCACACTGCCGGACAGGGAAAAATGATTTCCCGAGGTTTGCCCGGCCAGGGAGCGACTTTTGGTAATATCAGCATCCTGAATAAGCTACGGGGACCAAGGTGACGACTCCATATCTACAGGCGGCGGCACTGATCGAAGATCTCGGCAGAGGGACACTCTTTGCCCGTCTGTCCAAGGCCCAGCGGGAGCGGATCGCCCAACGGGCGCGACGCATTCGGCTCGAGGAAGGCCAATCCCTGTTCGAGCAAGGGGATCCGGCGGAGCGCTTCTTCCTGGTGCTCTCGGGCCAGATCAAGTTGTTCCGTCTCTCTCCCCAGGGCAACGAAAAGGTGATCGAGATTGTCATGCCCGGGAGCACCTTCGCCGAGGCCTTGATGTTTCTGGAACGGCCCTGTTATCCGGTGGGTGCCCAGGCGCTCCAGGCCGCCGAGGTGATCGGGGTGGATGCGTCGGACTTCCTCGATATGCTCCGGGGATCGGTGGAAACCTGCTTTCTGCTCATGGGCGACATGAGTCAGAGGTTACGCGGTCTGCTGCGGGAGATCGACGAGCTCAGCCTGCACAGCGCCACCTGCCGCGTGGCCGGCTACCTGCTCCATCTAGTGCCCAAGGGGGTGGACCGATTCGAACTCCTGGTCCCCAAGCATATCCTCGCCTCCCGCCTGACCATCAAGCCCGAAACCTTTTCCCGCATCCTCAAGCATCTGATCGATGAGGAAATCATCCAGGTACAGGGCAACCAGGTGGAGATTCGCGATCGGCGGGCCCTGGAACGGGCCGCCGATGTCTGTGCCACAGCCCAGGACTTTTTACAGAACGCCTTCCGCTATCCCTGTCCGCCCGCCAAACCGTTGCCGGGCAAGGGCGAATAAGGGATATCCTTCTCGGCCTGAACTCAGGGGCGGGGGCTTTCCGCCACCACCTCGAGGCGATAGCTCGCATGGCAGGCGACACAGTTATTCAGCACCCCGGCTAGGGCCGGCAGGGCTAGGGCGGAGTCGCCCAGTTGTTCGGTGTTGAGGGCGATCTGATCGAAACGGCTGTGGGTATCGAATCCCAGGGTCTTGAAGGCCAGGGGTAACTTGCCCACCAAGCTCGCCGGCACCTCCTGCTGGGCGGCCAGACCCACCCGGCGGGCCCCTTTGGTGATGGATGGCAGGTCTTCGTTGGCGATCGCTTCGGTGATGATCTGGATGGATTGCAGAAAACTGCGCATCTCGGTCAGCACCAGATCCCGTTCGCCGGGAGTCAGCAGGATCGCCGTCCGCCCGTCGCTCGCCGGGACCACCGTACCGGTCAGGATGAATTTATAGATGAAGGCGGCCACCAAGCCGCTCATGAGCGTAAACAAAAACCAACAGGCTTTGTTGGGCATCCCTTGATTTCCTCGTTATACCAACAATGGTTCGGGGGCCGTGGGTGATAGAGGTCGCAGCTTACATCCTCGTCCGCCTGGCTCACCACTCGTCTACGACGGTCGTCGATCGGCTCGCCACGGCGCCCGGTAAGCCGGGCGGGCTGGCCAGGTGAAACATAAGGCTGGAGGCGTCAGCCGATCCTGGACGTCGTCATCGGCGAAAAAAGCGGCACTCAGCGTCCGGTCTTTCCTGACGCGGAATGAGGTAGAGTTCACCCTGCGCACGCCAGGGGCCAGGGAGAATGACTCAGGGCCACACCGAGGATGTAGCCGAACACAGCCAGGGCGGCATAAAAGGCGATGACGCGGGTCCTGAGAGGGCGACCCGGTTTGAGGGCGAGACTACCCAACAGGATGTAGAGGAGCAGGGCACTGACCTTGGCCGTCAGCCAGGGAGCGGTAAAAGGATATTGCCCGAGAATGAGCGTCAAGCCGATAGCGGAGAGCAGCAACAGGGTATCGATGATGTGAGGGAGGGTTCTGGTCAGCGGATGTTGCAGGCGCGGCGATTGCCGCTGCATCCAATAGCCACGTAGGATGAAGCCGCTCAGGGAGAGGCCGGCGCAGGTCATGTGAAGGTGTTTCAACCAGAAATAACTGCCCATCCGGGCATCATGGTTGGGGAGGCCTGGTCGGGAAATGACCAATGTCAATTCGATGTATCACCGAGTGAGGAAAATGAAATCTATCCTGTCATCACTTCGTGGGTAGCCAGCATGAGTCTAGAGGAATATTTCACCCAAGATCATCGTCAGTGTGACCAACTCTTTCTGGCTGTCGAACAGGCGGCCGAGGCACGGGACTGGGCGGGGATCGGCAAGCACGCCAAGGTCTTCTGCGACCGTCTGGAGCGGCACTTCCAGATGGAGGAGGGGGATCTTTTCCCGGCCTTCGAAGAGGCTACCGGGATGCGCTTTGGCCCCACCCAGGTGATGCGTATGGAGCATCAGCAGATGCGGCAACTGCTGGTCGAACTCCAGGAGACGGTGCGGGATCGGGACCCGGAGGCCATCCTGGGAGTAACGGAAACCCTGCTGATGCTGATGCAGCAACACAATGCCAAGGAGGAAGGCATGCTCTATCCCATGGCCGAACAGGCGTTGGGAGAGGAAGGTCCGGCCATGCTGGAGCGGCTTGGCCCCTTGCCCGACTGAGGATGGAAAAGACGCTCGACGTCAGGGATCTGGCGCCTCCCGAACCACTGGAACGCATCCTCGATGCCCTGGCGGATCTCCCCCCGGGGCACTGGCTCAAGGTGCAACATTCCCGGGAACCCTTCCCCTTGTATGATCTGCTGAAGGGCATGGGCTACCTCTGGGACACCCAGCACCAGGGCCGAAATCGATACGAGATCTACATCTGGCCGGAAGTACAGTCGCCGCCTCCGGCGGTCTCGAGTCCGGCGGCGGGCTAGATGCTCAACACCTCGAGTCTGAGCCTGGATCAGGCGCCGCCGATCTGGGTGCCACTGCGATTTTTTCTCACCGCTCCCGCCTTCGGTATCCTCGCCGGTGCCCTGATGCTGGCCCAGGGAGAAGGAATCCTGGTCTCCCGCTGGAGTCCGGTCACCATCGCCCTGGTGCATCTGCTGACCCTGGGCTTCATCACCCAGATCATGTGCGGGGCGCTGTTGCAGATCCTGCCCGTGTTGGCCGGGATCCGCGTCCCGGCGGTGGGTGTCGTCGCCACCCTGACCCATGGCGGTCTTACCCTGGGAGGATGGCTGTTGGTTGCCGGGATCCTCTGGCATCAATCCCTCCTCATGCTGTCCGGGGCGACCTTGGCGTGCCTCGGGCTCGGTGTCCTGGTACTCGCCGTCGGGATCGCCTTGGTCCGCCAGCGCCACACCCGGGCACTGACCCCGGTAGTGATGGCGATCCGTCTGGCCCTCGTCGCCCTGGTGGTGACCCTGGGATTGGGGGTGATGCTGGTCATGGCGCGGAGCGGTTGGCTCCTGCCCGGGCCGGCCTGGGCCTGGTTGTACGCCCATCCGCTCTGGGGGCTGGTTGGCTGGATCGGCCTGCTTCTCGTCGGTGTGGGGATGGAATTGGTACCCATGTTTTATCTGACTCCCCATTTTCCCGGACCCATGCGGACCTTCCTGGTCCCGGTGGCCTTTCTCGCCCTGACCCTCGGCACCCTGGCGGCCTGGATGGGCGGTTGGGAATCGGGTCTGTCTGTCGCCACCGGGGTGGCCGGGCTCGGCCTCGGCCTGTTCGCCCTGGGCGTTCTTTGGCGGCTGTGGCAACGCCGACGCCAGCTCTACGACGCCACCCTGATGTTCTGGTGGAGCGGAACCGCCGCCATGGGTCTGGGTTACGGGGCTTGGTGGCTCGGGTGGGGCGAGCTGTTCATCGGTGTCATGCTGTTGATCGGGGTCGGCCTGGGGCTGACCACCGGGATGTTGTACAAGATCGTCCCCTTTCTGGCCTGGTTCCATCTCCAGCATCGGCAGGTGGCCCTGGGACGTTTCAATCTCAGGTTACCCACCATGAAAGGCTTTATTCCCGAGACGGCGGCACGACGCCAGTTGGCCGCCCATCTCGCCGCCCTCTGTCTGCTCGCGCTCTCCCCCTGGTGGCCCGGGGTCGCGGCCTATCTGGGCGGGACGGCCATGCTGATCGCCTCGCTTCTTCTGGCGCTCAATCTGCTCGGGGCGTATCGACTCTATCATCAGGTATCGGCCTCCCTGGAAGGTTGAACCACCTCTCGGGCGCGATCCGGGAAGCAGAGCCGTGCCCCAGCCCCCTTCGATGTCGATGGACGGCTCCGGGCCTCGACGGGAAATGGCCAATTCTTGTTCTGATTTCGAGAACAAAAAGATCAATAAATTTGAAATTGTTCTCCAATAGAGAACGGGAAACCGGCTAAAACTGCCCGTGCCCGCGAGTCATCGAGCGACATCCGGAGCTGAGAGGTTGTGAAAAAATCGTCGCGAGCGGTCCGAACACCAGGCGCCCCGCAGCGAGTCCCCGAGACATATCAAGTAGATAGGCGAGGGGCGAGCGAGGACGCAACGCCGTGATCGGATCGCGCAGCAGATTTCTTCACAACCTCTGAGCAGACAAGCCGCCGGGATTGGCTTGGCTCATCGCCGGCCTATCGAAACCCTTGCCAAGCGGACATTCCCTCCCGGTACAATGCGGGCCACTTTGTCTCTACCCTGACAACCTTGATGCCCGTTGACACCAGGCGCTATTACGAAACCCCCGAAGGGATTGCCTTGGAGATGCGCCTCGCCGGGCCCGTCGTGCGCGCCTGCGCCTGGGCCATCGACTTCGCCATCCGTTGCGCACTCTATCTGGGCCTCACCCTGACCCTGGCCTTTCTCGGCGGTTTGGGCCTGGCCGTTGCCCTGATCGGGTTTTTTCTCATCGAGTGGTTCTATCCGGTGTTGTTCGAGGTCCATTCGGGCATGACGCCGGGAAAAAAGGCCATGGGTCTCTGGGTGATCCAGGACAACGGCACCCCCATCGACTGGTCCGCCTCCCTGGTGCGCAACCTGCTGCGGGCCGCGGATTTCCTGCCCCTGTTTTATGGCTTCGGCCTCATCTGCATGCTGATCAACCGCGACTTCAAGCGTCTCGGGGATCTGGCCGCGGGGACGCTGGTGGTCTATCGCGAGACCCAGGCCCAACGCCTGGACTTGCCCCAGGCGGAGCCGCTACCGCCGCCCCGTCCCCTGACCCTGGAGGAACAACAGACCCTGTTGGCCTTCGCCGAGCGCAGCCATCGGCTCTCCGCCGAGCGACGGGAGGAACTGGCCGGGTTGCTGGCGCCCTGGATTCGCCCCGGTTCCGTTTCGCCGGAACAGGGGCTCTACGCCTATGCCCGCTGGCTGACCAAGGGTCGCTGAGATGCGCCAGGACAGCTTCGAGCAACACCACGAGCCCCAGTGGCAAAGGTTGGAGGAGATCCTCGACGACCTCGAACGGGCGCCCCGTCTGCGACGCTTGAAGGCCCAGGAGCACGCCGAGCTGCCCCGGCTCTATACCCAGCTTTGCAACGATTTCGCCCTGGCGCGGGGACGCGGCTACAGTCCGGCGCTGGTGGAACAACTGCATCGGCTGGTGTTGCGCGGTCACTGCCGGCTCTACCAGCGACGGGAGGCCTGGGGCTGGCGGCTGCTGCATTTCGTCACCACCGACTTTCCCCGCACCCTGCGGCAGCATTTGCGCTATCTCTGGCTGGCCCTCGCCCTCTTCGCCCTGCCCGGGGTCCTGGTCGGCGTCGGTTGCCTCCATGATCAGGAACTCATCTACAGCCTGTTGGACGACGAAGAGGTGAGTTCGGTGGAGTACATGTACCGCCCCGGGAACGAGAAACCCGGCCGCAAACGCGGGCGGAGCGCGGAAACCGATCTCGGCATGTTCGGCTTCTATATCTCCAACAACATCGGCGTGGGTTTCCGTACCTTCGCCGGGGGGATCTTCTATGGCGTGGGGGCGGCGGTGTTTTTGCTTTTCAACGGCCTGCTGATCGGGGCGGTGGCCGGGCATCTCACCCGGCTGGGCTATATCGAGACCTTCTGGCCCTTCGTCAGCGGTCACGGCGCCTTCGAACTCCCGGCCATCGTCATCTGCGGGGCCGCCGGTCTGATGCTGGGGCACGCCCTCCTGGCCCCGGGTCGCCGCCGCCGCGTCGAGGCCCTGCGCGAACAGGCCCAACCGGCGTTGCGGCTGGTCATGGGCGCCGCGGTCATGCTGGTGGTGGCCGCCTCGCTGGAGGCCTTCTGGTCCCCGAGCGCTGTTCCCAGTGTGGTCAAATACAGTGTCGCCGCCGGGCTCTGGAGCCTGATGCTGGCCTATCTCGCCCTGGCCGGGAGAGAGTCTGGTGGATCTCACCAAACTTGAGGTGAGCATCCGCCCCCGCAACCCCTGGGAAGGGGTGGATCTGGGGTTCGCCCTGGCGCGGGAATGGTTCCGGCCCCTATGGGTGCTCTGGTGCGCCACGGCCCTGCCGCTGTCGCTGCTGATCTGGGCCCTGCTGCCCTGGGGCTCGGCCTGGACCATGTTCGCCATCTGGTGGTTCAAGCCGCTCTATGAGCCGCCGCTTCTCTACTGGGCCAGCCGTGCCCTGTTCGGCGAGCGCCTCGGTCTCTGGGAGGTGCTCAGGCGCTGGTTCCGCCTCCAGCACCCCGCCTGGATCCCCAATCTGCTCTGGCGACGCCTGGATCCCAATCGTTCCTTTCATTATCCGGTGACCCTGCTCGAAGGCCTCAGGGGACGGGAACGGAAGGAGCGCCTGCGGGTGCTGGATCGCAAACAGCAGGCCGCCACCTGGCTCACCATCCTGGGCATCCATTTCGAGAGCGCCCTCGAGATCTCCGGTATCCTGCTGATCTGGATGTTGGTGCCGGGCGAACTCCCCTGGCTGGACCTGGAGAGCCTGATGTTCCAGCATCATGCCTTGGAAGAGGGACTCTGGGCGATCGCCACCCTGCTTACCATGTCCCTGATCGCCCCTTTTTACGTCATGGGTGGCTTCGCCCTCTATCTCACCCGCCGTATCGAGCTGGAGGCCTGGGACATCGAACTCAGCTTCCGCCGCATGGCCGTCGCCCCCTCACCCAGGTCGAGGCCAAGCCAACGCCTGGCCCTGTGGCTCGCCTTGCCCCTGCTCCTGGGACTCATCGCCCCTCCGCCCCTGCCGGCCGATGTCGGTCCCAAGGAGGCCAGGGCGCTCATCGCCGAGGTCCTCGCACACGAGGATTTCGGCCAGAAACAGAGCTATTCCACCTGGGAGTACCGGGACCCGTCCGAGCCACAACAAGCTTCTTCCTCCCTGCTGGACTGGCTGAACCAATTCTTCGACAACAGCCTGTCCGCGGCGCTCGCAGGCGGCCTCCGGGTACTCCTGGGTCTGGGAATCGGGGCGCTGGTGTTGTTCGCGGCGCTCTGGCTCTACCGCCATCGGAGCTGGCTCAGTCCGGCCAAGGACTCGGCCCTGGCCCCGGACAAGGCCCGGCTCCAGTTGTTCGGACTCGACCTGCGCCCCTCCAGCCTGCCGGACGACATCCCCGGCGCGGCCCTGGCCCAACTCCAGGCTGGCGAGACCCGCGCCGCCCTCAGTCTGCTCTATCGCGGCACCCTGTCCCGCCTGGTAGCGGCGGGCAAGATCGAGATTCCGTCCAGTGCCACCGAAAACGAATGCCTGCGTCAGGTGGCCCAGGCTTACCCGGAGGCGGTGGCCGACTATTTTCACCGCCTGACCCGGATCTGGGTGTTGTCGGCCTATGCCCAGGCGAGGCCCCAGGAGACCGAGGTCGAGACCCTGTGCCGCCATTGGAGGACAGTCTTTGGTCAGGCGCAAACCCAATAGGGTCGCCCTCCTGCTTAGCCTGGGCGTGCTCGCCATGCTGCTGGCGGCCACCGCCGCTTGGTTCTTCAACCACTTCGAGCGCCGTTCCTTCGAGCTGCGGACCCAGATGTCCCCCGCCGCCGAGCGCAACCCCTTCCTCGCCGCCGAACGCTTCATCCAGCGCCTGGGTATCCCGGTCCAGAGCCTGGAGGGGCGTCAGTTCCTGCTCGAACCACCGGACGTAAGCGGGCTGCTCCTGGTGCCTCGACTGGGGGCCGATCTCCCCGAGTCGGCCCAGAAGGCGTTGCAACACTGGGTGGAGCGCGGCGGCCATCTGGTGACCAGGCCTTCGAGATGCGGCAAATTGGCGACCCCGGGGCCGGACCCGAGTCTCCAGGGGCGACTTGGCGTCCATCTCGAATGCGCCTATCTGGGCGACTCCGGAGAGTCCTCCCAAGACGAAGACGAGGAAGACGAGATCGCCGGGGACGGCGACGAGCCCCTGTCCACGAACCTCTTATCCGAGGACACTCAGAGCGTCCAACTCGATCTCGCCGGCCAAGGCCCCCCGGCCAAGGTGGAGTTCCAGCAACACCGCCTGCTGGTGGATGAAAAGGGCCGGGCCTATCGGCAGGGAGGAGGCCAACCCCTGGACACCGCCCGCGAAGGCCAGTGCTCGGGAGGGATCAACCAGCCCGGCGGGAAGCGGGGCGAAGGCTTTCATGTGCTGCAATACCGACTGGGACAAGGGCTCCTGACCCTGCTCAGCGACCTCGATTTCCTCGACAACGAAAGCATCGACCAGGCCGATCACGCCTATTTCCTCGCCCATCTGACGGCGGGTGCCCCGCGGGTCTGGTTGCTCTACCACACCGAATCGCCTTCGCTGCTGCATCTGCTGTGGGATCGCGCGCCCGCCCTGATGCTGACTCTGGCCGCCTTGATCGGGCTCTGGCTGTGGCGTCTGGGGTGGTCCACCGGCCCCAGGTTCGACACCAGCCCCACCAGCCGCAGAAACCTGCTGGAGCACCTGGAGGCCATGGCCGCCTTCAACTGGCGCAACGATCGGGCACGCCGCCTGCAATCGGCCTCCCAGGAGCGGCTGGACTTGGCCTGGCGTCGCCGCCATCCGACCCTGGAACGGCTGCGGCGCCGGGCGCGCTGTCGCTGGCTGGGCGAGCGGCTGGGTCTGGAAGCGGACCCGGTGGAGGCGGCGCTGCATACCCAGCCGGAGCAGGAGGCGGAGTTCATCGCCGCCACCGCCACCTTGCAGCGACTCGCCGCGGGTCTGTGGAAGTCATCCTCCCCAGCCCCCCATGTCGCCGTCAAATCGGCGAACCCTATTGATTTATCAGCTCAGGAGCCATGATGGAGCCATCACTGACCGCTCAGATCGAGATCGACCCCGAGTCGCTCGACAAGGTGCAACGCCTGGAAAAAGAGATCCAGAAGGCCGTCATCGGCCAACGACAGGTCATTCGCGAGGTTCTGGTAGGTCTGCTCGCGGCCGGTCATGTGCTGGTGGAAGGGGTCCCCGGCCTCGGCAAGACCCTGCTGGTACGCAGTCTGGCCGCCGCCCTCGGCGGGCGTTTCAGCCGCATCCAGTTCACCCCCGACCTGATGCCCAGCGACATCAGCGGCCATAGCCTCTACGACATGAAATCCCAGAGCTTCCGGGTGCGACGGGGCCCGGTGTTTTGCCATTTTCTGCTCGCCGACGAGATCAACCGCGCTCCCGCCAAGACCCAGTCCGCCCTGCTCGAAGCCATGCAGGAACAGCAGGTCACCATCGAGGGCCAATCCTTCCCCCTGGAGCCGCCCTTCCTGGTGCTCGCCACCCAGAACCCCATCGAGCAGGACGGCACCTACCCCCTGCCTCAGGCGCAGCTCGACCGCTTCCTGCTCAAGGTGTTCATCAACTACCCGCCGCTGGAAGAAGAACAGAGCATGGTGCGCCAGGTGACCCGGAACTCGGTCGGCGACAAGCTCGATACCTCCGCCCTGCTGCCGGTGATGACGCCCGAGGAGGTGGTGGGTCTGCAAGAGGCGGCGGCCAGGATATGGATCGACGATCAGGTGCTGAACTACGCCGTGCGCCTGGTGCGCGCCGGTCGGGAATGGAACGGCGTCGAACGCGGCGCCGGCCCCCGGGGCAGCCTCGCGCTGCTGCGCGCCGCCCGCGCCCAGGCCCTGCTCGAAGGTCGGGGCTTCGTCACCCCAGACGATGTCAAGGCGGTCGCCCCGGCGGTGATGCGCCACCGCCTCAAGCTGAGTGCCGAACTGGAGATCGAGGGCTACCAGCCGGACGATGTGCTGACCGACATCCTCACCAATATCCAGGCCCCCAGGTTGTGACCCCGTCCTCCGCCCAGTACTGGCTTCTCGCCGCCTTGAGCGCCCTGGCCCTGGGCGCCGTCTTCTCACCCTGGCTCGGCGATCTCTGGACCCTGGGCGCTTCCATTCTCTTGGCCATCCTGGTCGGCGATGCCCTGCTCGGTTGGCGGCGGCCCAGGCTGGACATCCAGCGCCATCTCCGTCACAGCCTGCCGGTCGGCGTCTGGAGCCCGGTCACTCTCAGCCTGACGCCCCAGGCCGGTCGGCCGCTACGCCTGTGGCTCCACGATCATCATCCAGCCCAGTTCGAGGTGACGGCCATGCCGAGCCGGCTCCAATTGCCGGATCGGCGTCGGGCCAGGTTGAGCTACCGGGTGCGTCCACAGCGCCGGGGCCAGGCCCGCTTCACCGGGGTGGAACTCCTGGTGGCCTCGCCGCTGGGGCTCTGGTGGCGGAAGCATTTTTATCCCCTGCCAAGCGAGATCAAGGTCTTCCCCAACTTTCGCGAGATCAGCCACTACAGCCTGCTGGCGCGGGATAACCAGTTGAGCCAGCTCGGGGTGCGGCGGCGTCCCCGCCGGGGCGAAGGCAACGACTTCCACCAACTGCGCGAGTATCGGGCCGGCGACGCCCTGCGCCAGATCGACTGGAAGGCCAGCTCACGCTACCAGAGGCTGATCTCCAGGGAATACCAGTACGAACGGGACCAGCAGTTGGTTTTCCTGCTCGATTGCGGTCGCCGCATGCGCCACGAGGAAGCGGGGCGGGTCCATTTCGACCAGGTGCTCAACGCCATGCTCCTGCTGGCCCATGTCGCCGCCCGCCAGGGCGATGCCGTGGGTTTCATGGCCTTCGGCGGGGTCCGGCGCTGGTACCCGCCCCGCAAACAGAGCGATCTGGTCGGCGAACTCCTGGAACAGGTCTATGACCTGGAAACCACCCCGGAGGCTGCCGACTATCTGGGTGCGGCCCGGGAACTCATGCCCCTGCAGCGGCGTCGCGCCCTGGTGCTGATCCTCACCAATACCCGCGACGAGGATCAGGAAGACCTGCGTCAGGCGGTCAAGCTCCTCACCAAACGCCATCTGGTGGTGGTCGCCGACCTACGCGAGGCCCTGTTGGACGAGACCATCAGACAGCCGGTGCGGGATTTCGACGGCGCGCTCCGCTTTCACGCCGTCAACCACTACCTCGGCGTGCGTCACCGCAACCACGAACGGCTCCGCCATCATGGCGCCATCACCCTGGACCTGCTGGCGCCCCAACTCCCCGCCGCCCTGGTGAATAACTATCTCGCTATCAAGGACAGCGGAGCCTTGTGAACACTGGGTACAGCCTTGGCCGATTGTCGCCCCTGTTGCAGTTCCAACCCTTCTATCTCATCGGCCAGAGTAGGCTGGCAGGTTAGACCCCATGGAACTGGTGCAGGCGGCTTATTGATGTTTTGAAAGCCCGTGTAGCTCCGATTAGCGACAGCGTAATCGGAGAAATGTAGTTTTCGTGCGTGCGATTAGGCTACGCTAATCGCACCTACGGTCCTAGTGTGCCCGGCATGGGCCAAGACTTGTAGCCTGAGAGGAGGCTACCGGAGAGAGTGACGACAACCGTAGCGGCGTAGGTTGGGTTGACACCGTCAACCCAACATTCCGAGCAGCGCCGGCGATGAATGTTGGGTTGGCGATACGTCCGCCAACCCAACCTACGCCGCGTTGCCGTTTTCTTTTCATGCCGTTGATGGCATTGGCAGCCCTGTCGTTGCATTTCGATGCTGCTTCCTTTCCGAATGACTCAACAGGCCTTGGCAGAACCTGTTGTGTATTCTTTCTTGGCCGGTTGGGTCATGGCCGATGGGGCTAACGACACCATCAGCCGACCCGCGCCCCGCAAAGCGTCCGGTTCACCACTGCGGCCGAGGCGCGGGGTCGGCTGGATGAGCTTGTTTGTCTGATCATGCCTTTGCCGTTTTCTTTTCATGCCGTTGATGGCGTGGGCAGCCATCTTTTTGCATTTCGATGCCGCTTCCTTTCCGAATGACTCAACAGGCATGGGCAGAATCTTTTGTGTCTTCTTTCTTGGCCGGTTGGGTCATGGCCGATGGGGCTAACGACACCATCAGCCGACCCGCGCCCCCGCAAAGCGTCCGGTTCACCACCGCGGCCGAGGCGCGGGATCGGCTGGATGAGCTTGTTAGCCTGATCATGCCTTTGCCGTTTTCCGTTTATGCCGTTGGCAGCCATCTTTTTGCATTTTGATGCCGCTTCCTTTCCGAATGACTCAACAGGCATGGGCAGAACCTGTTGTGTCTTCTTTCTTGGCCGGTTGGGTCATGGCCGATGGGGCTAACGCCCCCGCTAACCCGCCCGCCGAAGGCGGGTCGGGTTGAGCGAAGTGTTGGGTGGTATTCATCGTTTATGACCAATTACTCTAAGATCATGAAGCCGCTTTTTAAGAAGTTCTGGCCCATTTACGGGCAAGCAGTAAGCCTTAAAAAGGTTCGGGTATTTTTCGCTTCCGCCGTGATATTTTTTCCATGCTCTATCCAGGCGGAACCTATCAATCAATCCAAGATGGATTCTGTACTCGTGAATAGCTCTTCTGTGTTTGAAGAATTCCCCTTCATATATGACACCATTGATGACTTCTCTCTTATGGAGCAAAAGATTCTCAAGTTCGTGCCCGCGAAGATCTCCGATGATCTCCGTGTTGATAGCTTCTCTGAGCCTTTTGGATGCTTCAACAGCTCGGTTGATCTTGTTGTTCCTATACGCAACGAATCCGCTAAAGGCGATAGTGAGAACGGTTGCAGATATTGCCCAGAAATGTTCAATGAAAAAGTTTGCGAGGCTATCCATGCTTGGTTTTTCTTCGGATACTTTGCGATGGCATATTACTTATACACCCAACGACCCCGCTAACCCGCCCGCCGAAGGCGGGTCGGGTTGAGCGGATTGTTAGAGCATGAATGACGGAGCGTAATGCCATGACCAAAGGCAGAATTTGGGTTAAAGCAGACAGGGCTTTCCATGAACAAAAAAATCTTGGTGAGACCTTTATGATAATAATCACAGACCCGGATGACAGCGAAAAAGTTCTTTTTCAATTTGGGCCGTACACTGTCAATAATGGTGATATGATCACTCATGAGCTACTGGTCGGGTGTTTCGACGCTCTTTGAAGCCCTCTCTTCTAGCCGGACTATATTGTTGCGTTTTCCATGGTTTAGATATTCAGTGCTGCATGACGGGCACCTGTAAATTTCAAGTTGTCTGTAAACTTTGATTGCCGTGATAACCGATGGCGGCCAGCATTTTGGGCAAAGAATAAAGCCGAGACTTTTTGCCAGACTAGCTTCTGCTAGTTTTGATTTTAGCTCAGCCTCTTCAAGGGCCTTCGACGCAGCTTTCTTTTCGTCTGAGTCCGGAAGAAGATCTTTTGCCGACCGGAAAAGGCCAATACTTTCGCGGAAAAGATCGAAAGCAAGCTTAACGTCGCTTAGCGCTTGTCGGAAGGTGTCATCCATATGAATTGCGCTCTTTTTGTGCTTTTATGCTCTAACATGTAATGGACGACATCGTCATCCTGCCAAAAGTATCTATATTTAGATACAAGTATCTAGATTTAGATACGCGGTATCTAAATCTAGATATCCATATTTAGATATCCAAATGTAGGTATCTAA
>JBPOHE010000114.1:0-2826 GCA_052035915.1 Pseudomonadota bacterium | reverse complement strand
GGAAGATCACGAAGAGTCCGGCATAGATGGCCCCCACCAAGCCCCAGATCACGGCAAAGGACAAGATGTCCATGACCCGTTTGTTGATCTTGTCTATGCCTGCTCTCCAGGATACGGCTGGCCCCGGATGGAGGGGAAAAGGGGTAATACTATGCCTCTTCGTCCCTCATGGACACCCCAACCGCCTCGCCACCACCTAAGCGTTCAGACTCCCTTGCCCTCCGAGGGGAAGAGGCGAGCTGAACGCATACCTCGCCACGGGGGCCGCGGGCCGGGTAACCCCAGGGTTCAAGGCGCGGTGGGAGAGTGCTGGCGTCCAAGGAAAGCGGACGGGCCTGGGCCTTTTGGACCGGTTCTTTGTTCTCTTAAAGAGAACAATAACTCAATATATTGCTGCATTGTTCTCTTAAAAGGAACAGAAAATGGCCGTTTTCAGTCGATGCCCGGAACAATCGAGCGCGCGGGCGAATCCGGAGTCTTGAGCGGATGGGAGCCCTCTCCGGCTAACCAAAAGGCCGGGGCCAAGGCCGATTGGCTCTGTTATTGTTCTCATTATAAGAACAATAATCCCATATTTCCCCATGATTGTTGATTATAAAAGAACATAATCCGGCCTTTCAGCCCCAGGCCCGGGACAGCGACGGCACTTTGAGATGTTGGGTTGACGGGGTCAACCCAACCCAGGCCGCTCGCTTCCCCACGGATAGAGTCTTGGGACGACAAGGGTGAGCGCGGTCGCGATTGACAAGGACAGCAGGCCACCCAGGACAAACAGCGTCCAGGTCTGTGGTTTCAGTGCCCCCAGAGCGACGATGACGAAGAGTATCGGCAGATCGAGAAAATGCGTGAAGGTCGGCAGGGTCTCGGCGCGGGCCTGCTCGAGTTCCGGCGTAAACCCTCCTACCGCAAGCGCTCCCCGCGTCAAGCGGCGCAGTCGCATAAAGTACAGGCGCGTCACGGTGTTGCCTTCGATGAACTCGAACAGGAACAATCCGGCCATGCCCAGGAGCCAAGGCACACGGAGGAAATCCCAGCCACCGAGAAATTCCACCATCAGCCAGGTTCCCGAACCGAGCAGAAGAAGCGCGCCGGGAACCACGAGCCCGTCGTAGAACACGGCTATGTTGCGCACGGCCTCGGCGAATTGATGGATCTCGCGCACTTGGCGGGAACGCAGATCGGCGAGCCAGACCCCGATCAATCCGGCGCCGATCAGGATGGCGCCCAGGATATGCACGAACTTGAGGATAGAGTAGGTCATGGCCGTACCTCGACGGGGTTGGTCTTCTCTCGATGCCAGGCCTGGCCGGCGAGGCGACCCGGCAGGATGGGCCCGGGAATACTCCCAAGAACCAGGGACAGACCAAGGCAATGGGCCATTTTGAGCGCCTTATCCATCAAGAGGCCTCTGCGAAGGTGATGTAGCCTGTTAAAGTGACAGCATACTGTCATAATGACACCATACTGTCAATTCGGGGCAAAGATGAGCACAGACTCTGTAGAAGGCGCGGCGATGACCGCCTTGATCCTGGAAATCTTTCGTGTCAATGGCCTGCTCCTCGGCGCGGGCGATCAGCTCAGCCGGGGCTTGGGGCTCACCAGCGCCCGCTGGCAGGTGCTGGGCGCGCTGTCCGAGGGACCGCTCAGCGTCGCCCAAATCGCGCGCAATATGGGGCTGAAGCGCCAGAGCGTGCAGCGACTGGTGGATGTGCTGGAGGAAGAAGGCGTGGTGCGCTTCGAGGACAATCCGCATCATCTGCGCGCCAAACTGATCTGCATGACGGCGTCTGGCCAACAAAAATATGCGCAACTCATGACCATTCAGGCGGAGTGGGTGAATCACCTCAGCCATGGTTTGCAGATCACGGAGATCCAACAGTCCGTCGAAATGCTGCGAGAAATGGAAGCACGCTTACGACAGAGTGCTGATTTTGCCGCTGAACCCTGAGGCCAGACCACATCCGCCAACAGCGGATGTGATAGCGGGATTGCGCCACTGATAGCGGCTGGGTAGGGCGGTTGCACACATCGGGGCGAGAGGGTAGATTCCCCGCTGTCCCGAGCCGCGTGGCTTGGGTTGACAATGCCAACCCAAGATTCCAAACAGCACCGGCGAGGAGTGTTGGGTTGCGAAATACGCAACCCAACCTACGAGGCTCTTGGTGGGATAAGGATGTCGTCGATTACATGTCAGGCATTAGATACAAAAACCATGCCTCGCAAAATCAGAGAATTGCTACGCGATCTTGAGGAAGCAGGTTTCCATAATCGCGGCGGTAAAGGAAGTCATCGAAATTTCGAGCATGACTCCGGGGCAAGAATCACGATCTCGGGAAAACTTGGCGACGATGCAAAACCTTATCAAGAGCGAGAAGTAAAGCAAAAAATTGAAGAGGCCACACAATGAACGATAGTGCCAAATACCTAAAGATTGTCGAGTGGTCAGATGAAGATCAGTGTTTCATTGGTCAGTGCCCTGGTGTTATCGGTCCATGCTGCCACGGCGACAACGAAAAAGAAGTTTATTCAGAGTTGTGCGAAATCGTAAATGAATGGTTGGCTTTGTGGAAAAAAGAGGGTAAGCCTTTACCATCTCCAACCTATGGTAAAGGCATTGTCCAAAAGTTCGCTGAAGTGGCCTAACGAGGCGCTACAGCGGACCGCTCCCGACGTCGCGGCCGCTGAGATTTAACGTTAGCCGAGGGTGTCAACTCAACTGTGTAACCGGCATTCACACAGGCACCCTGTCAGCATACATAATCACGAACTGATTGAGCGCTTCCTTCCAATTACGTATAGGCATGGTCCATTTCTTTTCTACCCGTT
>JBPOHE010000118.1:0-5531 GCA_052035915.1 Pseudomonadota bacterium | reverse complement strand
AACGTCCACGGAAATGCCTCAACTACCGAGCCCCCTACGATGTCTTCGCCGACGCTCTCCGTGGTGCACTTGTAACTTGAATCCGCCGTTCCTGTGGGCCTTGGAGGTTTTGTCCTGTACTTAGCAGCTGAGGAAACCCGCTAATCAAATTGTGGGATGACTCGGTGATGTGTATTTTTGCGATGAGGTACACACATCACGGACATGAAAGATGCGCACGAATATCATCATCGATGATCAGTTGATCGCGGAGGCCCAGCGGCTTGCCGGGCTGAAAACGAAGCGCGAGGCGGTGGAGGCCGGGCTCAGGCTGTTGGTACGGATCAAACGGCAGGAGCAGATCCGCGCCTACCGGGGCCATCTGCGCCGGGAGGGTGACTTGGACGCCATGCGGCGGGACGGCTGATGGTTCTGGTGGATTCGTCGGTCTGGATCCATTACTTCAACGGCGCGATCACACCCGAGACCGATACCCTCGATACCCTGCTGGGCCAGGATCTGGTGCTCATGGGTGATCTGATCCTCACTGAGGTGCTCCAGGGGTTTTGCGACAACCACGAGTATCGCCTTGCCCGTGAGCTATTGGACCCTTTGGAGCTCCGCGTGCTCGGCGGCCGCGAGGTGGCGCTACAGGCGGACGATAACTACCGCACCCTACGTTCCCGCGGCATCACCGTTCGCAAGACCATCGATGTCATTATCGGCAGCTACTGCCTGTTGAATGGAATTCCCCTGTTGCACGCCGACCGCGATTTCGACGCCCTGGAAATTCATCTTGGGCTGAAGGTACATCGCGGTGGAGTGATGGGATGAGCAAGCCCGGTAGATCGGCCACCTGTGCCCGACATCTTCGATGAAACCTCGAGCCTTGCTGCGCTTGCACTCCACCTACACATCTGCCCGACATCGGCCATGAATTGTCTACGACTGAGTCTCGGCATCGGCACACTGCCGAATCTACTGGCCCTGGGGGTCGCCGCCGGGAGCCTGGGGCGCTGGTTGCATCGACCTCAGGTGCGACGGCTGGCGGGGGCGGGGGTGATCATCCTCGGCCTGATCACCCTCTGGCGGGCCTGGTGAGACAGGCCCGCGGTTTCGGGTTATTTGATGAAGAATTGATGGCTGAGCTGGGCCTTGTAACTCTGGGGCGCGCCCTGGGGTTTGACCCTGAGGTTGAATTTGAGGGTTTCCTGATCGGTCACCCCGAATTCGGCGATGTAGTAGATGGCTTGGCCTTCCCGGATCTCACGTAGGCTGAGGTCATTGACCTGACCGGTCAGGTTCACGCTGCTGGCCTTGATCTCGGCGGGGACCGCCTCGCCGGTGGTGCCGGGCACGTTTTTGATCACGCTCACATTCAGCATGCCGCGGTTCTTGCTGCGCTGGATGTTGTAGGTGCGGGCGATCTCGGGGGTGAGGCTGTCGGTGGTGATGACACTGTGATGGATGGTATGGCCAGGTATGGAGGTCGTGTTTTCCGTCTGTTCAGCCGCCAGCGGCAGACTGAAGAACGCCAACAGGCAGGCGAGGAAGGGAATTTTACTCATGCTTGATTTCTCCTAGAAAATGTAGGTCTGATTGTTCTGGGGCCAACTATAGCCGAAGGCCGGGTGGAATTACCATGTGTCCGGCTCGGAAAGGGCTGATCCCGTCGCGGAGGCCTCGACGCGCCGGGCCTAGGGCGCCAGGGCCTTCGGCAGACTAGCTGGAGCCTTGATGCGAAGCCGTTTGTGGCGACCATTGAGACCGCTTTCCAGCGCCAGATCCTGGCGTCTGACCGCGAATACCTGGGCGAGGAAACGCAACAGGTGCTCATTGGCTCGGCCTTCCACCGGAGGTGCGGTGATGCGGACCCGCAATAGACCTTCGCTGACCCCCATGAGTTCATCCCGACTCGCCCTGGGCTGCACCCTGAGGTTCACCAGGAGATCCGCTCCATCCCAGCGGTAACAGGGGTTCACAGGAATCTGGGTACCCCCATCAGGGTATCGAGCAGCGGAACCACCAACATTTCCAGCATCACCAGGCCGATAATGGCCGCCATGGGGGAGAGATCGATCCCGGCGATGGGCGGAAGAAAGCGCCGTACCGGGCGAAGAATCGGATAGGCCAGACTGCTGGACAGAGAGGCGAGGGGGTTGTACCGCCCCGGTGAGATCCAACTGAAGACGGCCTCGATCACAATGGCGAAGATGAACACATTTATCGCCAGGACAACGAGCTTGGGTAAGGCCAGCCCCATGGCCATCAGGGGTTGCAGCCCGAGCCCCAACAGCAGCATGACCAACAGCAGGGCCAGGGACTGCAACAGCCACATGAGCAGCACCGCGGCCCAGTCCACCCCCCAATAGCCGGGAATCCGGCGCCGCAGGGGGCGCAGGGCCGGATCGGTGAGTCTGACCAGCATCTGGGACAGCGGGTTGTAGAAATCGGCGCGCACCCGTTGCAGGAAAAACCGCAACATCACCAGAAGAATGTAGAACCCAAACAGGGTCTCGACCAGAAATTGCAGGGGATTGGTGAAATAACGTCCGTCCATCAGTGCTTACCCAAGAGGGCCGAAAGTTCCCGGGAACGATCCCGGGCCGCCGTGAGCGCCTGTTGGAACAGGTCCCCCAGTTGCCCCTGTTCCAGCACCGCGATAGCCCGTTCGGTGGTTCCCCCGGGGGAGGTGACCTTGTGCCTGAGCACGGACGGGGAATCCCGGCTCTCCATCGCCATGCGCGCCGCCCCCAGGGCGGTTTGCAGGGTCAGCAGACGGGCGGTCTCGCTGGAGAGGCCGAGTTCGGTGCCGGCCTGTTCCAAAGCCTCCATGATCAAAAAGAAATAGGCCGGTCCGCTGCCGGAGAGGGCGGTGACGCCGTCCATCAGGTCCTCGTTCTCCACCCAAAGGGTGAGTCCCACGGCGCGCAGGATGCGCTCCGCCACGTCCCTTTGCGCCTTGCTGACCCGCTGGTTGGCGTGCAAGGCGGTGGCCCCGGCCTGGATCATGGCCGGGGTGTTGGGCATGGCGCGTACCAGGGCGGGACGCCCGCCCAGCCAGTGCTCGAGGCTCTGTTCGCGGATCCCGGCGGCGATGGAGATGAGCAGGGGTTGCCGTTGGAGCAATTGCGAAGCCAGACCCCGCACGACTTGTTCGAGTACCTGGGGCTTGACCGCCAGCACCACCACCCCGGCGTGTTCCAGGATGGCGCTGTTATCCGCCCTGGTGTTGACCCCATAGTGGCGGCTGAGGTGGGCAAGCTTGGCCGGATCCGGATCGCTGACCCAGATCCGGCCCGGAGGATGACCATCGGCGAGCAGACCGGCGATCAGGCTGGTGGCCATGTTGCCACCGCCAATAAAGGCGATTTCGAGTGTGTCCATAGGTTTTGTAAATGGAAGCTGTGTGGATCAAGAGGGATGGCTGTAGGGTTGGTCCCGCGGGCCGAAGATGGCGCTGCCGATGCGGACCAGGGTGGCGCCCTCGGCGATGGCGGCCTCCAGGTCATCCGACATACCCATCGACAGGGTCTCCAGCGGGCACTCGGGGGTGGCCAGGCGGTCCCGCCATTCCCTCACCAGGGCGAAGGCGCGGCGCTGGGCGATAGGATCGGGGGTCGGCGCCGGGATGGCCATGAGCCCCCGCAGTTGCAGATGCGGGAGTCGAGCTATGGTGGTCATGAGTTCCCGCACCTCGGGAAGATCGCCACCCTCCTTGCTCGTCTCGCCGCTCACATTGACCTGGAGGCATACCTGCAAGGGCGGCCTCTCCCGGGGCCGTTGTTCGTTCAACCTTCGGGCATGGGCCACATCGGCCAGGCTGTGCACCCAGTCGAAGTGTTCGGCGATGGCCCGGGTCTTGTTGCCCTGGATACGGCCGATGAAGTGCCATTCGATACCAGGGACAGGGAGCTGACGAATCTTATCCAGTGCCTCTTGGACATAATTCTCGCCGAAGGCCAGCTGCCCGGCCTCGATGGCGGCGCGGATATCGGCGCTGGTCTTGGTCTTGCTGACCGCGAGCAGGCGGATCGACTCCGGGTCGCGACCGCAAAGGCCGGCGGCCCGCTCGATGCGGGCCCGCACCTGGCGCAGCCGATTCAGAATGCTGTCCGAAGCCCTGGAGCTATCGTTTATACTCATAGCGATTCCCCGAGGCGGATAGGCAACTCATCCCTGGTCTGGCCGGGAGGCTGGAGAGCAATCGCTGGGGATGGTATTGGGGTTCGATTCATCGACAGTTTGAAAAGGAATCCGCATGGATATTACCGAGCTGCTGGCCTTTGGTGTCAAGCATAAGGCGTCCGATGTGCACCTCTCCGGTGGTTTGCCGCCGATGATCCGGGTCGACGGCGATATCCGCCGCATCAATATTCCGCCGCTGGAGCACAAACAGGTCCACGCGCTCATTTACGACATCATGAATGACAAACAGCGCAAGGACTACGAGGAATTCCTGGAGACCGACTTTTCCTTCGAGATCCCGGGTCTGGCTCGTTTCCGCGTCAACGCCTTCAATCAGGACCGTGGCGCGGCTGGGGTGTTCCGCACCATTCCCACCAAGATCCTCACTCTGGAGGATCTGAATTGCCCCAATTCCTTCAAGGAGATCATCAATGTCCCTCGTGGCCTGGTATTGGTCACCGGACCCACGGGTTCGGGCAAGTCGACCACCCTGGCGGCGCTCATGGACCACAAGAATGACAACGAGTATTCCCATATCCTCACCATCGAGGACCCCATCGAGTTCGTGCACCAGAGCAAGAAATGCCTGATCAACCAGCGCGAGGTGCATCGGGATACCCATGGCTTCAGCGAGGCCCTGCGCTCGGCCCTGCGCGAGGACCCCGACATCATCCTGGTGGGCGAGATGCGCGACCTGGAGACCATCCGCCTGGCCCTCACCGCCGCCGAGACCGGCCACCTGGTGTTCGGCACCCTGCATACCAGTTCCGCCGCCAAGACCATCGACCGCATCATCGACGTCTTCCCGGCCGCGGAGAAGAGCATGGTGCGCTCCATGCTTTCCGAATCGCTCCGCTCGGTGATCGCCCAGACCCTGCTGAAAAAGGTCGGCGGGGGGCGCATCGCCGCCTGGGAGATCATGGTGGGCACCCCCGCCATCCGCAACCTCATCCGCGAGGACAAGGTGGCCCAGATGTATTCCGCCATCCAGACCGGCCAGGCCTACGGCATGCAGACCCTGGATCAGCATCTGCAAGACTTGGTGGCCCGTGGTCTGGTCACCAAGGCCGATGCCCGCATGCGGGCCGTCAGCAAGGACAGCTTCAGGTAGCCCAAGGGACAAGCACTCCCGGGGCCAGGCCCTGACCCTGCCAAGTCATCAGATCTTCAGGACAAGGAGCCTGGCTGTACGCAGTAACAGTAACAAATCTAGCGGGTTGAAGTCCCGCCCGGGGAGTCAGGGCAATCGCATCAAAGTAACGTAAGCCCGAGGAGGTTGGCGCGATAGGAATCAGAAGACGCGGCCAAGATGCGGCGGGTGTGGATGCCGCCCTTACGGGAGGTATCGAGACGGAGCAAATTGA
>JBPOHE010000172.1:0-31940 GCA_052035915.1 Pseudomonadota bacterium | reverse complement strand
AAGGGAGCCACCGGACTGCGGGCCCGCCAGAGTTCACTGTGGACCCGAATCTGCGCCCCGTCGTCGCGGATCTGCACCACCTCCCCGAGACTCCCCAGGAGCTGTTCCCGTCCGCTGACGACGGGCCGCTGCCTGGCCTTCATCGCCAGACCGAGCGCCGTGAAGAGCACCAGGGCAGTGAAGGCCGCCGCGCCGATGATGAGGGGTAAGGCGATACCATAGCCGGGGATCTCCGGATCGAAAAGGATGATGGAGCCGATGATAAAGGCCGCCAGCCCTCCGATGCCTAGAACACCCAATCCCGGCATCAGCGCCTCCGCCGCCATCAGAGCCAGCCCGAGCAGGATGAGGGCGATGCCGGCGTAGTTGACCGGTAGCAGGTGCAGGGCATAGAGCCCCAACAGCAGACAGATGCCCCCCAGGGAACCGGGCAGGATGGCGCCCGGGTGGGCGAACTCGTAGATCAGTCCATAGATACCGATCAAGAGCAGGATATAGGCGATATTGGGATTGCCGATGATGGCCAGGAGCTGGGTACGCCAGTCCGGCGGCAGGGGTTCCACCTGGGCGTTGCCGAGGGCGAGCGTCCGTTCCTCTCCAAGCACGCGCAAGCGTCGGCCTTCGAGCTTGGTTATAAGGTCATCGACGTCTTTGGCCATGAGATCGATCACCCCAGCCGCCAGGGCTTCCTGGGCCGGTAGGCTGGCGCCCTGGCGCACCGCCTTTTCCGCCCATTCAAGATTGCGCCCGCGCAGTTCGGCGAGGCTGCGCAGATAAGCGGCGGCGTCGTTCACCGCCTTGCGCTTGCTGGCATTCCCCGTAGGCTCCTGATTGGCGGAAGCGTCCGGCTTGGCTTGGGAATCGGCCTTGTTGCCCTCTCCCTTGGTCGATCCACCCGAGTCTTCATCCCCGGGTGAGAATCCGCCGAGCTGAACCGGGGTGGCGGCACCTAGATTGGTCCCTTCGGCCATGGCGGCGATGTGACTGGCATAGAGGATATAGGTCCCGGCGCTGGCCGCCCGGGCGCCGCTCGGCGCCACGAAGGTGGCGACGGGAACCTTGGAGTTGGTGATGCGCTTGATGATCACCCGCATCGAGGTATCCAGACCGCCGGGGGTATCTATCCGTAGCACCACGAGGGCCACGTTCTCCTCCTCGGCCCGATCCAGGGACCGCTCCAGATAATCGGCAGTGGCCGGCCCGATAATGCCGTCGATTTCGAGCAGCATCACCTTGGGCTGAACGGCTTCAAGGCTTCCCAGTCCCGGAGAGAAAAACCCGATCAGCAGACAGAGCAGCCAACAACCCCAGCGTGCCATCTTGATTTGCCTTTCATGGATGTTCCACCCATCAAGGATAGTCCCGAGCCGGTAAGTCTTCACGCCTTTCCTGTTTTTGTAGGAAAACGCCTCAAAGCTGGACGCGGGCGGGCATGGGCTGAAAATGTCCAGTTTCTGTTCTTTTAAAGAGAACAAACGACAAATTATAAGAGCAATTGTTCTCTAAAAAAGAACAATAAACCAGAAAAACAGCTCATGCCCGGGAGCCTCGACAGGCAAACTCCTGACCAAGCGACATAGAGCTTTTCCTCTATTGTCCGCCGGACTGGAAGCCAGTTAGTATCTGTGCCACATCAAGGACACCATAGGAAGATCCCATAGATGAACCCGGCTGGGACAAGCCACAGCGAGGCCCAAGTCTCCCTCACCACGGCCAAGATTCGAAGCGGCTTCTCCTCGCTTGGCGGGAGGCAGGACTTCATTCGCCGCAACCCTTCAGCCTCCGCACCGAGACGGCCTACCTGGAGTGGGCCAAGCCTTACATTCTCTTCCATGGCCAGTGGTACCAACCCAGAAATGACGGTGTAAGCAACAATCTGCAACCCTGGTCTGTCTCTTGTTGTTTGACCCGATGTTTCAGCCGCCTGGAAAGAAGGAATGGCGTAGCCAGGAGTGGCTTGTGGGTCCCTACATCTAGGTTCCTATATTTAGGTACCTAGATGTAGGTTCCTAAATATAGGAACCGGTAACTACATTTGGGAACTTGTTCCTAGATGTAGGAACTTTTGCAGAGCCGACCTTGTCGGCTATTACATGTTAAGCGGCGCTTCGCGCCGCCTAACTGTCGCTGGAGCGGACACCGCTCCGCGGCTTCGCCCCTCTGACTCGGTCGGAAAGCTACGCTTTCCTCCCGCGTCAAGGGGTGCCGCTCAGCTCCCGACCCGTTAGGTGCAGAAGCATCCATGCGGAGAATTATAGAAACGAGGTAGACGCCAAATGGAATTAGAAGAAAGAGTAAGAAATCTTGAGATCACGCTTTCCTTCCTAAAGGGTGCCTTTGTCGTCGGAATTGCGGCTGTGGTGATTTTTATGGGTGTAACTTCGTTTATGCAAATACCCAATCAGATTACCAAACAAATCGATGACAAAATTGGTGAAGATACACGAACAAAGATAGAAGCCGCACTAAGCAAAGCAGATACGTTCTTGAAAAATGAGGCACACAATATTTGGCCCGAAGGTCATTATTGCATTCTCAAGAGCGGCTCATGCCCGAGCGGTTTTACTGCATCAAGAGGAGCCCTAAATGCACTTTGGATGGTTAGGAGTGATGGCGGTTACCTTGTAGAAAGCAATTTTGGAGAGAGTTGGATCAAACATCATGGCTCAAAAGATCAAAAACCAGACTCCCCTGACTGGCATGGAGAATTGGTTATTGCAACGTGTTGCAAATAGCACCGTAGGTTGGGTTGGCGGACGTATCGCCAACCCAACATCTTGATAGCCCTCGCAATGTTGGGTTGCCAAACGGCGGCAACCCAACCTACTCGTGACCAATTCCTTCTGGGATATCCACTGGCGCATATCCCCAATCGGGGGTCAATACGGACTGGCGAATATATCGGTGTATGCTGCTGTATGGCCAATCCACGGAACGTATAACGTATCCGTGCTTGATCGGGTTGTAATGGATGTAATCGACATGGCGGGCGAAGTCTTCTTCGTCGCGGATACGATGTTCCCAATATCGCCGCTGCCAAATTGCCTGTTCCCCCTTGCGCTGCCGGCTGGCGAATACGACAGGGCGCTGGGCGGGTGGTATGCTCGCGGTGAACGCGCGCTTGATGTTGCGCCACCGAATCGCATAATCCGCTTCCCCCTGCGGTAATGACCAAATGGCATGGAGGTGATCTGGCATGATGACGATGGCGTCGACCACGAAGGGACGCCGTACCATTTCGGCGCGGAATGCTTGGCGTAACTGTTCAACGGCGCCCCTGGAGGCCAGCCAAGGTACCCGCTCCAGGGTCACGAGAGTAAAGAAATACGTGGCGCCTTGGGTGCGATCGCGTCGGTATCGCATGCGGTTGGGCCTCCTGGGGACAGCACCGTAGGTTGGGTTAGCGGACGTATCGCCAACCCAACATCTTGATGACCCTCGCAATGTTGAGTTGCCAAACGGCGGCAACCCAACCTACTCGTGACCAATTCCTTCTGGGATATCCACTGGCACATATCCCCAATCGGGGGTCAATACGGACTGGCGAATATATCGGTGTATGCTGCTGTATGGCCAATCCACGAGACGTATAACGTATCCGTGCTTGATCAGGTTGTAATGGATCTAATCGACATGGCGGGCGAAGTCTTCTTCGTCGCGGATACGATGTTCTCAATATCGCCGCTGCCAAATTGCCTGTTCCCCCTTGCGCTGCCGGCGGCGAATACGACAGGGCGCCGGGCGGGTGGTATGCTCGCGGTGAACGCGCGCTTGATGTTGCGCCACCGCATCGCATAATCCGCTTCCCCCTGTGGTAATGAGCAAATGGCATGGAGGTGATCTGGCATGATGACGACGGCGTCGACCACGAAGGGACGCCGTACCATTTCGGCGCGGAATGCTTGGCCTATCTTGGCGTTCAACCATTGAAGGGGTATTGATCAAGCAAATGATGAATGCCCCCCCACCACGGCTTGGGACACGAACCGCCTCGGCATCTTTTGCGGCCAAGGCCGATCGGATTCCGAGGTGTTTTTTCGCTCCTGATCCGATAGCATGGCAATAGGAATGCGAATTTGTCGACACTCTGGTTCCGACCGGGTCTATTCCTCCCCAACGTTTTGGCCAAACAATAACCCCGACAGGCTCTCCAACACATGCTGAAGAATATTTTCTCCAATCTTCTCAACCGGCTGCTGATCGGCTTGATGCTTTGCGTGGTTGAGGGATCGATCGCCTGGGCTGGACAGAGCTATCTCGGGGAGACCGAACCCAACGGCACCGTGGCAACCGCCACCCCTTTGCCAGGCGCCGACCTGGTGGTTCGCGCCAGTCTCTTCCCCAACGGCGACATCGACTTCTACTCCTTCAGCGCCACCGCCGGTGATCGAGTGTACGCCGCGATCATGACCAGCTTCTCCGCTGGCAACAGCACCGACAGCCAGCTCACCCTGCTCGCCTCCGACGGCACCACGGTGATCGAATTCGACGATGATAATGGCTCCTTCGTCGCACTTTCGTCGACGATCGCCGGCGCCACGATCCCCACCACCGGCACCTACTTCCTCAAGGTCAACGACTTCACCGCTGGCACCACCTCCGAGCGTTCCTACGAGCTGCACTTCCGCCTGCAGAGCGGCTCCCTCACCGTCGAGACCGAGCCGAACGACACGTCGGCGACCGCCAACCCGCTGCCCGCCAACGGCTGGGTCTCCGGCACGCGCAACCCGGCCAGCGCCACCGAGCAGGACTGGTACAGCCTGAGCCTGAACGCTGGCGACACGGTGTTCCTCTCCCTCGACCTGAATCCCGAGCGCGACGGCACGGTGTGGAACGGCCGGCTCGGCTTTGCGCTGTTCGGCGACGCTGGCAACCAGATCCTGGTGGCCGACGACGCGGGCACGGGCGATATCTCGCCCGTTCCGAACAACCCCTCCGAAGCCATGTTCTTCACGGTCAAGAATGCTGGCACCTACTACGTGGTCGTTGACTCGGCCTCCGCGGCGGTCGGTGGCCCGACCGCGACCTACACTCTCAGCGTCAGCGTCCACCCGGCGACCGACGAGGGGGCCAACTGCACCACCTACACCTCAACCGATGTGCCGAAGACGATTGGCCCCGGCACAGGTCTGGTCAGTTCGACCATCACCGTGCCCGGCAACCCACGCATCGCCGACGTCGACGTCGAGATTGTGCTCAATCACGCGCTGATGCAGGACATCGACGCCCATCTACGCTCGCCGGCGGGCAACGACAACGGCCTGTTCACCGACATCGGCGCCGCGGCCACCGGTGGCCAGACCCAGATGGACCTTGTGTTCGACGACGAGGCCGGCATTCCGCCGGCGTTCCCCGTGCTCAAGGGCGTCCAGCTCAAGCCCGAGAACAACTCCACGGCCGGCACCGCGAGCACCTCTGGCGCTTACCGGCTCTCCTGGTTCGACGGCGAGAACGCCGGTGGCACCTGGACCCTCGACCTGCGCGACGACACCGCCGGTGCCAACGGCGGCACGCTCACTGCCTGGAGCCTGCGTATCTGTGAAGCCCCGCCCCCGCCGGCCTGCCCGTCGGGTTTCACGCCGACGACCGTGTTTTCCACCGATTTCGAGGGCGGTGCGGCGGGTTTCACTCATTCAGGCGCACAGGATGAGTGGGAGCTTGGCCTGCCGGCGACGGTAGCCACCACCACGGCGAATCCAGTGGCCGCGTTCAATACCTGCAACAGCGGCGTCAACTGCTGGAAAACCGACCTTGACAACACCTACAACGCTTCAAGCAACCAAGATCTGCTCTCCCCGAACATCAACCTCGCCGGGCTCTCAGCGCCAGTGGTGGTTACCTGGGCCCAGCGCCACCAGATCGAGACCGCCAACTTCGACCACATGTTCGTTGACTTGCAGCAGGCCGGTGGCGCGACTCCGGTTCGCCTCTATGAGTGGCAGGAACCGACCCCGATCAGCGCCTCGGCGGGCACCGGCAACCCGCAGACCAACATCGGCGGCAGCGCCGGCTGGGGCGTTTTCTCGCGCCGCGCCGACAGCCTGGCTGGCCTCAACACCGAACTGCGTTTCCATCTCGACTCGGACACCACGGTCCAGTTCGCCGGCCTCGCCATCGACGATGTCTCAGTGACGGCTTGCCGTGCGGCCTCGGCCGATCTCTCGATCACCAAGACCGACGGCGTGACGACCGCGGTACCGGGGGGGGCGGTGACCTACACCATCACCGCCTCGAACGCCGGCACCGACCCGGTGACCGGCGCCACGGTGGCCGACACCTTCCCGGCCACCCTCACCTGCACCTGGACCTGCGTCGGCGCGGGCGGCGGCACCTGCACGGCGGGTCCGGTGGCAGGCAACATCGCCGACACGGTTAACCTGCCCAGCGGTGACAGCGTCACCTACACTGCGAGCTGTACGATCTCGGTGTCGGCTACTGGCACCCTCTCGAACACGGCGACGATATCTTCCTCGGCGACTGATCCAAACCCCGCGAACAACTCGGCGACCGACACCGACACCCTGGCGCCCCAGGCCGATCTGTCAATCACCAAGACCGACGGTATCACTTCGGCGACACCGGGCGGTTCCGTGACCTACACACTCACGGCGAGCAATGCCGGCCCCAGTAACACCTCGGGCGCCACGGTGGCCGACTCCTTCCCGGCGATCCTCACCTGCACCTGGACCTGCGTCGGCGCGGGCGGCGGCACCTGCACGGCGGGTCCGGTGGCAGGCAACATCGCCGACACGGTTAACCTGCCCAGCGGTGGCAGCGTCACCTACACTGCTAGTTGCGCGATCTCGGCGTCGGCGATCGGCACCCTCTCCAACACCGCCACGGTGACCAGCGGAGTCACCGACCCCAATCCGGCCAACAACAGCGCGACCGACACCGACACCCTGGCGCCCCAAGCCGATCTGTCAATCACCAAGACCGACGGCGTCACTTCGGCGACACCGGGTGGTTCCGTGACCTACACCATCGTAGGCTCCAACGCCGGGCCTTCCGATGCCCCCTCGGTAACCTTGAATGACACGTTTCCAGCGACTTGCACCAATCCGATAATCAGTTGCGTCAACCAAAGTGGGGGCGGTAGCTGCATCAATGCCGGACCACCAGTGACCGCCAGCCTCCCTGTTGGTGCGACCGTGACGGTGACGCTTCAATGTTTGATTGCGACGGACGCCACCGGCACGCTCACCAATACCGCCACCATTTCGAGCTCTGTCACGGACCCCAACCCGGCGAACGACTCCGCTGCCGATAGCGACACCCTGATCCAACCTAACCTGGTTTCGGGGACCATGACGATTGGTGGGAGTAACTCGGTCGGCGGTACCATCATCTACAGGGTCGTGCTCATCAATAGTGGAGGCGGTACCCAGCTAGACAACCCGGGCGACGAGTTCATCGATGTTTTGCCGCCACAGGTGGCGCTTCTCTCGGCGGCAGCCACGAGCGGCGTAGCCACTGCCCAGATGACTGCCGCCCTCGCTGCTGCTGAGCTCACCCTGGCGGACCCGGTTACCAACACCGTTACCTGGAATGGCAGCCTTCTCACCGGAGGACAGGTGACGATCACCATCAACGCCAGGGTTCTGGCCAGCGCCAGCGGAATTGTGGTCACCAATCAGGGGACCATCGCCTATGACGCCGACAACAATGGGAGCAACGAGTCTACGGCGCTGACGGACGACCCATCGCTAGTCGGCAGCGCGGACCCATCCAGCTTCCGGGGTGCTCCTCGAGCCCCTGGGGCACCTTTCTCCCCGATCGCTCCGATTCCGACCCTGTCCCTTTTGAGTCTTCCCCTGTTGTCGCTGCTGATGGTGGGGCTGGTCGTCGGCTGGTTCAGGCGGCGCCGTTGAAAAATTAGCTGGCCGTTGATCCTTCCCACGCTGGAGAGCTTGCGCGCGACGGGATTTGTAATCCCGTGGCTGTTTTTGATACAAAACCATTGCGCGGCAAAAAGGCCTAACGATTACGGACGGGGCGAACGCCCGTCCGGCGGTGCAAGCACAATGGCATTTGCAGGCTGGTGCTGAGGCGCTTCGCGCCGAGACTCAGCGGCATATCCAACCGCTCGGCATTCGTCCCGGCCAAGAGGAGAACCGGGCATCGGCCAGAAAGGGCTAGTTTCCGTTCTCATTAGAAGAACAATAGCACAGAAACTAGCTCAATTGTTCTCATAATCAGAACATGTATTTGCCCAGGACAACCAAGCCCGGTGAGCGGAGCATACCCCATCGCTCATGCGTTCTCGACCGAGGCGAGCTACGCGCTGGAGTTCAATTCATTTCACTCCCTCGCTGGTACTATTCAAGGGGCCGGGCTCAAATGAATGCGGGGCTGGCAACCCTATCCCGATGGTTTGATTTCTTGCCGATTGACGGCACCATTCAAAGGTTTCGATCGGAGCGAATGCCTCGACCGGCGACAGGCATGAGCCTCCGGGCATCGTTCTCAATGCCCTTATATTGTTGTTAATAGAAGAATAATATCGCCTATTTTTTGGCTAATTGTTCCTTAGAAAAGAACGAAGATGGCTATTTTCAGTCGATGCCCGGAACCGCTGAGCCTGAATATACCGACCTGTCGGGAGCCCAACATGGATTCGGACAGGGTTCGACGGCTTGAGGCTCAGACCCGGAAACATCCGGGTCGGCGCTGGTGAGAAATGCGGGCCAGGTGGCTCACTGTTGCAGGCTGCGGCCACCGTCGACGGCGATGATCTGGCCGGTGATGTAGTCGGCGTCCCGGATCAGGAAACGTACGCTACGGGCGATATCGCCTGGGGTGCCGAGGCGGCCGAGGGCGGTGCGGGCGAGGATCTCCGCCTGTGCCCCCGAGTCCATCCCCTGTTCCGGCCAGAGGATGGCCCCCGGAGCCACGCCGTTGACCCGGATCTCCGGGGCGAGTTCCCGGGCCAGGGATTTGACCAGCATGGCGTTGGCCGCCTTGGCAATGGAATAGATGGGATGACCCTGTAGCGGTCGCTCGGCGTGGATGTCCACCAGGTTGACGATGCAGCCCTGTCTTTGGCGTAGCAGGGAGGCGGCGGCCTGGGCGAGAAAGAAGGGCGCGCGGACATTGGTGGCCATGAGGTATTCCCAATCCTCCGGGGTGGCCTGCTCGAAGGGGGTGGGGTAGAAGGCCGAGGCATTGTTGACCAAGACGTCCAACCCACCGAAGCGCCTCTGGACCTGCTCGATCAGCCCGGGGAAGGCGGCGGTGTCGCAGAGGTCCGCCCGCAACAGGAGGACCGAGTCCGGGCGGATCGCCTCCAATTCCCGACAGAGATGTTCCGCCGCCCCGGCCGATTGACGATAGTGGAGGGCCAGTTGCATCCCGTCGGCGTGCAGACAACGGGCGATTTCGGCGCCAAGGCGTTGGGCGGCGCCGGTGATGAGGGCGATACGCTCGGAGATGGCGGGGTGATTTGGCATCCGGGGCGGTCTCTGTGGTTCAATGGCCGGACTCTACTCTACCCGAATCGCCCTGGTGCCGACATGATCTCACCCTCTCATCCCTCCCGGGGGCCGGAATGGCCTTTGCCCACCGAGGCGGCGCTGGAACACAGTGCCCGGCTGATCGAGTCGATCCGGGACGAGATCGACGCCGCTGGGCCGATCCCTTTCGATCGTTTCATGGAATTGGCCTTGTATGCCCCGGGGCTGGGGTATTACATCGCCGGGGGGCACAAACTGGGGGCGGCGGGTGACTTCGTCACCGCCCCGGAGATCTCTCCGCTTTTCGCCGCTTGTCTGGCCCAGCCCTGTCGCCAGGTCCTCGATCTCGTCGGCGGAGGGGATATCCTGGAGCTGGGGGCCGGGTCCGGCGCCATGGCGGCGGATCTGCTGAGCCGGTTGGAAACTCTGGGGGCCTTGCCGGGCCGCTATCTCATTCTGGAACTCAGTCCGGATCTCAGGGAACGTCAATGCCAGACCCTCGCCGAGCGGGTTCCGGGACTCCTCGACCGGGTTTCGTGGCTCGACCGTCTACCCGAGTCGCACGCGGGGGTGATTCTGGCCAACGAGGTGATCGACGCCATGCCGGTGAGCCGCTTCAGGGTCGAGTCCGACGGCTTGTATGAGGAGCATGTGGCCTGGGAGGAGGGCGGCTTGGTGCCGGTGTGGCTCCCGCTACGGACACGGAGATTGGGCGAGGCGGTGGCCGCTTTGCAGGCAGAGGGTCTGGCGGTCGAACCCGGTTATGAATCGGAGTTGAATCTCCGGCTGGCGCCCTGGATCGCCACCCTTGGCGAACGGCTGAAGCGGGGGGCCTTCTGGCTCATCGACTACGGCTATCCCAGGGCCGAGTTCTATCGGGCCGATCGGGGCATGGGCACCCTCATGTGTCACTATCGGCATCGCGCCCACCCGAATCCTTATATCCTTGTCGGTCTACAGGATATCACCAGCCATGTGGATTTCTCGGCGGCGGCCGAGGCCGGGCTGGAGGCCGGTTTGGAGCTGGCCGGGTTCACGACCCAGGCCAATTTTCTCTGTGGTTGTGGGATAGATGGCTTGCTGGCGGAGCTGGATCCGATGGCCGATCTGAAAACCTACTGGCGTGCAGCCCAGGAGATCAAGCATCTGCTGCTTCCGGGGGCGATGGGGGAGATTTTCAAGGTGATGGCGTTGAGCCGGAATATCGGGGAGCCCATCCTTGGCTTTCAGTTGCGCGATCTGCGGGATCGGCTGTGACGGCGGCAGCGGGAGGGGTGGCTACTCCCGCCGCCAGGATTTCAGGCGGCCTTGCGGAGGCTGGTGTAACGTTGACGCTCGGTCTGACGGCCCAGATAGATGGGGACCACGATCTCCACGTCTGTAGGCTGGACGCCGAGCTGGACCAAGCCGTTTTCGTGGCACAGGCTGGGGGTTTGCAGGGAGAGGTAGTTGTCCAGGCTGAAGGGTTTGCCCGGCAACAGACCCAATATCCTGGCCTGAAGTCGGGAGAGCGAGTCGCTCAGGCCGATGAGGCGCACCTTTTTGCCGGATTGTTGGGCGGTGTAGGCCACCAATTCCCGCAGGCTGAATACCCGGGGTCCGCAGAGTTCATAGACGCGGCCGAAAGTCTCCGGATTGTCGAGGGAACGGACCATGGCCTCGGCCACATCGCCGGCATAGACCGGGGCGAAGCGGGCCTCGGGGCAGGCGAGAGGGAAGAGGCCGCCAGGGGCCAGGGCAAGCAGGCCGGCAAAGCGGTTGAAGAAGCTGTCACCCTCGCCGAAGATGACCGAGGGGCGGAAACTGGTAACCCGGATGCCGATCCGCTCCGCGCCAAGGGCGCGTTCTTCACCGGCGCCCTTGGTGCGCAGATAGGCGCTTGCACCCCGGGTCGTATCCGCCTGTAGGGCGCTCATGTGCAGGTACCGCTCAATGCCGAGCGCTTGGCAGGTTTCGAGGATCTTCTCCACCACCTCGATATGCAGGCGCTCGAAGTTCTCCGTGCTCCCCCGCTCGTTGAGGATGCCGATGAGATTGACGACGGCATCGCAGTCCCGGCAGGCCGACTCTATCTGCTTGCTGTCGAAGATGTCGACACGGGCGAGTTCGAGGTTCGGGATCAAACTGAGATCCGCATGTCTTTGCGGATGACGGCTGGGCACCAGGGTGCGGATTCCGGCCCTCGCCAAGCGTCGGGCAAGAAAATGACCAACAAACCCGGTTCCACCAAAGATACAAACCTTGCTATGCTCCACGGCCCGCTTTCCTTCCCCCAGGGATATTACGCAATAACCTTTCGCCCCGACCCGGTCTCGGGCCTTCGGCAGGCTGCCATTTAGCCACGTTTCCCAGAGGATCACAATCATCGTGGAATTGATTTTGAACATTTTTACCACAGGAGGGGGGTGGCTCTATCTCGGCGTGGGGGCTCTGGCCGGGGTTCTGGCCGGCCTGCTGGGAGTGGGCGGCGGGCTGGTCATAGTCCCGGCCCTGTTACTGGCCTTTGGCTGGTTGGACATTTCCAAACAGGTGGCGGTCCACATGGCGATCGGTACCTCCCTGGCGACCATCCTGATCACCTCACTAGCGGCTATCCATGCCCATCAGCGTCGGCGGGCGGTGCGCTGGGATCTGGTGGTGGCGTTGACGCCCGGGATTGTCGTCGGCGTCGGCGCCGGGGCACTGATTGCCGCCGAACTTACCGGGAGCTGGTTACAACGAATCTTCGCGATCTTCTTGTTGGGGATTTCGCTCCAGATGTTTCGGGGAGGGGCCCGGCAGCCGCTCGGGTCTCAGCCCGGAGCCCGGGTGAATTTCCTGGCTGGCTCCCTGATCGGGGTGGTATCCGCCCTGGTTGGTATCGGCGGGGGCACACTCACCGTCCCCTATCTCAGTGCCTCGGGTTCCGATATGCGTACGGCGGTGGCTACTTCGAGCGCCTGCGGCTTTCCCATCGCCTTTTTCGGTACCCTGGGCTTTATCTGGACGGGTTGGAATGCCCAGGAGATCCCTTGGCCCAGCCTCGGCTATGTTTACCTTCCGGCCTGGTTCGGCATCATCATCACCAGCGCCCTCTTTGCCCCCCTCGGCGCCGGCTTGGCCCACCGCCTTCCCTTGCCGGTTCTGAAACGCATCTTCGCCGCACTGCTGCTCATCATCGGCCTTCGTCTCCTCTTGGGCTAACGCGACCCTCCGGTCGGAAAGGCCGGATTGTCCTGGCGGCGATACAAGAGGAGCTGGCCCTGTTCGTCGCGCAATACCAAGCGCCCCTCGTGGATGGCATATTCGAATCGATGGGGGGCCTGATATTGGGTATTCACCAGCAGGAGTTGATGGCCGTCGATCTTCAGCCATCCCTCGATATAGCGCTCGGCCGTGGCATAGACGCGAAACTGATGACCGCGAATGACGAGCAGGTCCCCCCGGCTGCCCTGCCAGATACCTTCCAGGGGTGAGAGGGCCCCAGACATGGGTGGAAGCCATTGGCGGGGATCGAAACCGGGATAGTTTTTCTGGAGTCCGAACCCCTGGCCGAATGGCGGCAGTCCCTGGGTGGGCAGTCTTCCGACCCATGGGCTGAGATTATCAAAGGGACTGGGCCAGGGATTGGCCATGGAGCCTGGCCAGGGGGAGGCGGAACCGCTGTCATGGCCGCCGCGATTCAGGCCCATGGCGTCCATCATGATCTCCATGGATTCCATGAAGGGATGTTTATTGCCCGTAGTGTTGCCCCAGTTCGTTGTCTGCGCCATCCCTGAACCTATCCAGCCCCACAAGGCAACCCAGAGACCGATCTTATTGCGCTTGTGTTCGTTCATGTCTCTATCCGAGTGAGTTGAATGATCTGATCCCGGGAGGTTATCGATATCTTATTGAATTTCATCTCACTGGATGCTGAAACAACGGTACAATCGCTTCCCGGAATGCCCCTTGTTTCTCCTGGGTGAGTCTGGACCCGATAGGCTCAGAAGAGAAGTTGCCGCGGGCCATCAAGAATGCCATAGTGTCTTTGATCCATGAATTTTGAAAGACATCTCAGAATAGCTGATGAATCGAATCTGGACCGATAGATCCTCATGAGCTGGCAGGATTGGTGGCGTCAATTGGGGTTTATGTATAAGCCGCGGATGTGGAAGACCGACACATCCGAAAATAGCCCCTGGCTGCCGAATCCGGAAGAATTCCTCGATCTGATGACTACTCCGGTATTGCCGCCGATCCGGCTGGATCGTTTTGGCCGAGGGATAGACAACACCCATATCGATGTGGCCCTGAGCGAGGACTTCGTCACTCGTACCATCACCTTGGTAAGACGATTGCTTGGGCATGAAGTGGCCAAGAGCCACGGCGGTTACCAGGCCGCGCCCGAACGGCAGGACTACGAGGGATTCGCCAAGAGCTATGCCGTCATGTCCGAGGTGGCCCTGGACCGGGCCCATGCCAGTTCGCGGCCGGAAACCATCCAATTGTTTCAGTTTGCCGTGTGGCGGTTCCTGATGGAGACCGTTCACCGGGAGATCGAGCATCTCCGTGAGGAACTCCAGGTCAACTCGGCCCGGGAGCGACAACAATCCTCCGGGAACTCCCTCCAGCTCCACGAACGGCGGGTGGTGCTGGCCAAGGAGCGTCAGTTGCTGGCGCTACGTATCCATCAGACGTTGTTCCGTCATCTCGAAAAAGTGGAGGGGGGCGAACTGCGTCGCCTGAGAAAATCCATCATCGGGATCTCATGGCCGGTGCCTAGGGAGATCTTGTTCAACCCTCTACTCCTGGTGACCAACCCCGAGGCCTATGATTCCCTGTTCGAGAACTACCCGATGCTGCTCATCGACAATGTGGGTGGTCGCGGGTTTACCCACTGTAACCGATTGGTTCTCGAACATCTCCCCCATTTTCTGCCACCCTGGGTGGCCGTTGGTAGGTTGGCGAGGGCGGAAGAGACGGAGCCAACCACGGCGACGGCTTCCTCGTCCCCATTTCGGGCGGATTCCGGTGGACCCCATGCCTGTGTGGAGATCGACCGTTTTCTCAATGGTTCCATCTCCCAGGTGGAACTCCGAGGGCCCAAGTTATCCTGGCTGGATGAACCGGAGAACATGAATCTGTTGCTCCAGTTTGGACGTCTGCCCAAATTGGGCGGCGAAACCACGGAAAGTAGTCGTTCCAAACCGCTATCCCCAGAGAAGTGGCTGGCTTACCAAAAGCACCTCTTGACCGAGCTGGAGACGGCTTTCAGGAAAGAAGAACTCTGGCGACCCATGCTGGCTTCCTATGCCTTGCCGAGGTTGCCACGGGAGGTCGTGGGCAAGCTTTCGATGCGGGATGCGTTCCGTTATCTGGCTGGTTTGCTCAGCGACAGAAGGCTCCGTCAACGTGTCCAAGGCCTGGGTTCCCGCACCGAGTCCATCAGTTCCCTGCGCGCCCTGAAGGCGGAGTACAGAAAGATTCTCCGCACCGACAGAACGACCCAGCACGAGCTGTTGATCCAGTTTCTGCGGGATTTCTGTCGCTTCCGGCGCGATGCCAAATACGCCTATCTCGCTCACAAGGCCATGGATCGTATCCGCATCCTGGCGGAGGCGGATGAGATCAATCTCTCCCGGACCAACGGACGCTTGCAGGAATTCGTCCCCCAGCTCGAGTCTGGGCAGGAACGCCGGAAGATCGCGGATCATGTGGTCATCAAGGCCGATGTCCGTGGATCCTCTGCCATCACCAATCAGTTGTTGGAGCGCAATCTCAATCCCGCCGCCCATTTCAGCCGTAATTTCTTCGATCCCATCAATCGCCTGATCGAAGAGTTCGGGGCGACCAAGACCTTCCTCGAAGGCGATGCGGTCATCCTGACCCTGTTCTCCTACGAGGACCTGTCATATCAATGGTTGAGCGTGGCTCATGCCTGCGGCTTGGCCCGCAAGATCATCGAGGTGATCGACTGGCAGAATGCCCAGAATCGCCGCTATGGTTTGCCCGATTTGGAGGTGGGCATCGGCATCGCCTTCACCGACGGTCCCCCGACCTTCCTCTACGACGGCGAGCGACCGATCATGATCTCACCGGCTATCAATCGGGCCGATCGCCTGTCCTCCTGCTCGAAAAGACTACGCAGAAGTAGTTTGTCTACCTTGACCCAGGGTCACGGTATCGAGGTCGTAGCTCCGGCAAACGATCTTCAGGAATTCGGCGACAGTGGAGAAGGGCTGATCCGCTATAACGTCAACGGCATCGAACTCGATGCCCCGGCCTTTTTCAAGCTCAGGAAGGAATTGGTACTACGGCGGGTGGACTTGGGCCCCAACGGAGCCGACGAGGAACCGCGCCGCTACTTCGCCGGACGCTATCCGGATCGTAAGGGCCGGGCCCACTGGGTGGTGATCCGGGAGGCCCCCATCCGCATCTGGGTAGGGAATGATTTCAGCACACTGGAACACCGTGGCCGTTGTTTTTATGAAGTAGTCACGGATCCGGGGGTTATCGGTATGGTGAGGGAACAGCTTTTCCCTACCATCCCCCAAAACCCTACTCCTGAGCTGAACGGTCGACCACAGCTCAACATGGTCGGCCGTTCAGCTCCCAATTAATTTAGTCGGTTTCTGCGCCATCCCCTTTCCTCGTCTCCGGATTCCATCTCCCAGAAGTTCGATCCTGTCGGGCAGAGGCCGAAAAGCCTCAGCCTGTAGAAAAATATTATCTTGAAATAAGAAAAACATATTTCAGATTCGGGCCTCGGGGGCTTGATCCAGCGTCGATGGGGTTCCGCCTCCAGGTGGGCCAGGAGGATGAGATGTGAAAGGGGTTTCTCCCTTTGAGCGAGCTGTTTGAGAAGTAGGCGGCATAGAGGTATTCAACCAATGCGCCGACTGGGCCGCATCGTGAATCGTCCTTTGGCTGATGCACGGACGTCGTTCAAAGAATCCGAAGGCCCTGACGACCCGGGTGCCCTGTGAGGCCAGGGTGGTGTTGGTGAGGTTGAAGGTGTTTGGTTCAGGATTCGGGTAGTGATCGGCCGAGAGATGATCGCTCAACGCGGGAAAGCGTTTCAGGGCGTAAGAACGGGCGGCCTCGGCATAGTGGCAACCAGCACAGTCCAGGGTCTCGGCGTTGGACCGCTGGGGATTGTCGAAGCGCGCCAGGGCATCCAGTTTGGCCTTAAAGATCGGATAATCCCTGTCGTCATTGGTTCGATATCCCTGATTGATGAGCGGCAGCAGATTATCTGCTTCGGGATAGTCCTCGGGCAGTACGTTGAACACGGCATCGGCCTTTTCGCCCAAGGGGTTATGGATATTGTCGAGGGCGACATTGAAGATGTCCTCGATAGGGGCTTCGATGCGGGGGATATCGACATTCACCCAATGACCCGCTCGATCGGCTTGCAGCTTGCCGAAGCGCCACCACTGCCTGGGGGTGAGCAGGGACGTGAAGGCCAGGCTCGACAGGTTATTTGCGCCGCAATAGTCGAGCAGTATCTCCTGCAACCTCGTCTGGAAGTTGTTGCTCCCTATCGGCTGGCTGAAGGCCGGATGGATACCGAGAGGTTTCCCGGCGGTATCGATGCCCTTGTCCAGATTGGTCATTTTGAGCTGCCAAAGATCGCGGGCGAGTTGTTGGAAGCGTTCCTGGCGCAGAGGGTAAAAGCTGTGCACCGCCGCGTCCCGGGCGACCCAGGCGCCGGAACCGAGGTCCTTTTCGATGGGCTGCCATACCAATCTGATTTCGGGAGAACAGCGGTCGGCGACCGCTTTTGGGCAGGGGTCGATCCTCGCTCCGACCAGGTGCAAGGCGGTGGCATAGAGACTGGGGTTGCCCTTGCCGCCGTTGAGCAGGGTGGGGACCTTGAGGAAGTCCTCATAAGGCAATAACTCCCCCTCGCGCCCGGCATCCTGCGGCCTCAGTAGATGGGGAGCGTTCGACTCCGCCTCCTGAGGCAAAGGAAAGAGATAAGCGACATCGTTGAGGTCCCATTGCCGGTTCGTGGCGCCAAGCTCTGCCGCCAGGAGCGCAAGCCAAGAGACCATGAACGCCGCTATACGGCCCGAAAGTCCCTGGTTTCGCGAAGAGTGGTGGCGAACCCTTGTGGATGGGCTGATTATCAAGGCCTGTCTACTCCGGGAAGATCGGTTGCGACGACCGGCGAGGCGGCAATATCCGCCCACTTGGCAGCGGGCGGATCATCCCTTTTCTCAGTTCAATTCGACGCTGGCCTTCAACCAGAACAGGCGGCCAGGCTCGTTGACCTGGGTGGTCTGTTCATACCCCGGAACCATGGCCTCGTTGCGACTGATGTGTTCGGCATAGGTACGGTCGAAGAGGTTGTCGATACCGGCGGTGAGTCGCACATCCTTATGGGGTCGCCAACCGCCATGGACGGAGAAGACGGCGAAGCCGGGAGACCGTCCCAGGTCTTGGCCGACGATGTTGCCTTCGTTGATCGCGTAGCGATCTTGCTCAGCGACCAGTCGCAGCAGGCCGCCGGCGCTCCAGACCCGGTTATCCCAGGTCAGCCCCAGACGAGCCTCCAGCGGAGGTATCTGGGCGAGAGGGCGATCCTCGCTGTCGTTGGTGCCGCGCACATAGGCCAGGCTGAGGTCGCCTTTGAGATCGGGGCGGAAGGCATAGCTCAGACCGGCCTCGCCGCCCCAGGTGGTGGCGTCGACATTGCGGGTGATGGTGACGGTGCGGGCTGTCATGCCCGAACCCCGTTTGACATTGGACTGGATGAGGATGAAGTCGTCGATCCGGTTGTAGAAGGCGGCGAGAAAGCCGCCCCAGGGGCCGGCCTTGAGGGTGGCGCCGAGATCCACTTGGGTGGTCTTTTCCGGGTTCGTGGTATCAAAGGCGCTGAGATCGGCCTCAGTGGGTCCTTCCTTACCGAAAGAGATCAGCTCCCAGTAGTCGGGAAAACGCTCGTTATGGCCGAGACCGGCATAGAGCGTGGTACCGCTACCCGCCAGATCCCGCTCGTAGCGGGCGAAGCCGCTGGTCAGCGTCTCGTCGCGTTCGTGATTGGCGGTGGGATTGGGCACCGTGGTCATCATGTTCAACCGCAGTGTTTGTCGCTTGTCCTCCGCCTGCCACCAGTCATTGCGCAGCCCGAGGATGACCCGGTCGGTTTCGCCCAGGAACTGGGTCCACTCGCCAAAGAGTCCCAGTTGTTGGAAGTTGGCGTCCTCGGTGCGGGACATGGCTTGGTAGGGCATGTTGAGCTGATTCATGGTCGAACGCAGGGTATGCACGTTTGACTGGGTATCGAGGCCGAGCTGGAGTTTCGATTCAGACCCCGGCTTCAGGGTAAAGGCGAGGCGCCCGCCGATGGTCTCCCGATCCGGGTTGTTTACCGACGGCTTGGGCATCATCGCCGTGGGGACGAAACGGCGCAGGCTGTAGTTGTCCATCACATGGTCGATGTAGTTGTAATAGGCGAGGGCCTCCACTTTCTCCAGCCAGGGCGTCAGGCGTCGCTTCTCCAGCCGCAGGCCGTAGTTTTCCCGGTCGAATTTGACCCCGTCCATGGCCCGATCCGCATAGGCGGCTTCGCCGTCGCTGCGGGCGGTGGAGAGTTCGAGGCTGGTATCCTCATCCGGGGTCCAACCCGCCGACCCGGTGGCGCTCCAGCGGCTGTACTTGGAATGTACTTTGTTGCCGTCGCCGTCCTCGTAGTCGTCGGAGTGGGAGTTGGTGCCGGTGCCGCGGAGATAGAACTGCCGGTTGCCGGCCTGGGCGTCCAGCACCTCGTCGTGACGGCCGAAGCTGCCGCCCATGAGGCTGCCGTAAAACTTCCACCCGGGTTGCTGGAAACCCCGGTGTTCACGCTCGAACAGCACCACGCCGGCGGCGTTCCCGGGACCGTAGAGGACGGTCTGGGGACCCTTGAGCAGGGTGACGCTGTCGTAGGACTCGGGAAACACATAGGCGGTAGGCGGGTCCATGCGCATGCCGCATCCACCGAGGATGTTCTCGCCATCGAGCAGAATGTTGAGCCGCGAACCCGCCATGCCGCGGAACACCGGGTCGCCGTCGGTGCCGCCCTTGCGGATGACGTTCATCCCGGGCACCGCCTTGAGAAAGGCGGCGCCGTCCTGGGCCGGTAAGGGTTGTTGGGGCAACTTGGGATCGAATCGGGTCTCCAGCGGTGCCAGCATCGGTGGGGCGGTGACCACCAAGGGTTCCAGGGTCTCGGTTTCGAGAAAGTCCGCCTGAACGGCGGCTGAGCAGGTTGTGGCGAGCATCAGGACCAAGGTTTTCGGTCGGGGCGGGCACTTCATGGGGAAGCTCCTCTGGTAGCGGGGGAAACAGGGCCTTCAGTGCCCACGCGGGAGTTTCGGGGATTTCCAGGTCGTGGCACGATCAGGCCCTTTGAGCAAACCATGGGCCAACCTGAAAAGGCTTATAGTTCAGTGATTTGGTTGTCAGGCGACAGGCTGTGGCTGCGGTAGATGCCACAACCAGCCTGGGATCTGACGCAGGGTGTCCCTGGACTTGGTGTAAGAAGCGGTCAGGAGGTCATCGACTCCGGTATGCTTGGGTCGTCGATCAGCTGACGACCGCGAGCCGGCTGAGGTTGGGGCGGTGTTGGACTTGGGCGATTGCCGGGAAAAGAAATATCAGCCTGCTGATTGGCGGTGACCGTCTACAAGTACACTGACTGGTCCTCCATCTCGGCGCTGGGTTCCGGCATCACTCCATTTTGCGGGACAAGGTCCCGCGGCGGAGGTTGTCCCGAGCCCGGCTCAAGGCAGGGTCGCCGCCGTCGAGGGTAGTGCGCCGTAACTGAGGCGGTAGATCCGCCCGGCGTGATCGTCCGAAATCAAGAGCGAACCATCCGGCAATTCCAACAGATCCACCGGGCGACCCCGCACCCGCCCGTCTTCCCCGAGCCAGCCCCAGACAAAGGGCTCATAGCCCAGTGAGCGATCCTCTTCCAAGCGCACCAGGGTCAAGCGGTAACCTATGGGGGCCGAACGGTTCCAGGAACCATGCTCGGCGATGATGATCTGGCCGCGATACTGGTCCGGGAACTGCCGTCCCTGGTAGAACACCAGTCCCAGGCTCGCCACATGGGGACCCAGCCGTTGCACCGGCGGAACGAAGTCCTGACAGGGGCGCTTGGCGCCAAATTCGGGATCGGCCAGATCCCCGCCGTGACAATAGGGAAAACCGAAATCCAGCCCGGCCCGGGGGGCGGTATTGAGTTCATCCGGGGGGAGATCGTCGCCGAGTAGATCCCGACCGTTGTCGGTAAACCAGAGCGCCCCGGTATTGGGATGCCAGGCGAAGCCGACACTGTTGCGCACCCCCCGGGCGAAGATCTCCAGCTCGGAGCCGTCTGGCCGCATCCGCCAGATAGCCCCCAGGTCCTCCGACTCGCAGACATTGCAGGGCGCCCCCATGCTGAGATAGAGGCGATCATCCGGGCCGAAGCCGATCTCCCGCCAGCCGTGATGCCGATAGGCCGGCACCCTGGTCACCTCCACCGGCGTGGGCGGATCGGCCAGATGGTCCTCGATACCATCGTATCTCAGCACCCGACCACTTTCCGCCACATAGAGGGCGCCGTCGCGAAAGGCCACCCCGGTCGGCATATCCAACCCGGCGGCGAGTTCATAGAGCTGATCGGCCCGACCGTCGCCGTCCTGATCGCGGAGCGCGAACAGCCGTCCCTCGGTACGGGTACCGACAAAGACCGTGCCTCGAGGGCCCAAGGCCATGGCCCTGGCATTGGGGATTTGGGCATATTCGTGAATCTTGAACCCTGATGGAAGGTGCAGATAGGCCAAGTCGGCTTCACCGGCGAGCGCCTTGGTGGCTGAGCCGCACAGCAGCCACCCCAGGCACAAGGATGACAAGGTCGCTGACAACAGATCTCGTAGAGGCATCGATTTCTTCCAAAGAGTTATGAACGCGGACCACCCGGAAATCAGGATACAAGAATGAGTCGTCAAGCTTGATAACCCGATCTCCCATGATCGAACCGAGGAGGCGGGACCGATCTATCAGTATGAGGTCGAAGCTGGGGAAGGGAAGTCGTCGCAACTGGCCCGTCCGCCTCTTGGCGCTTCCGGGCCTGGAGGCTGATAGCCGATATTTGTTCTCTTTAGGAGAACAATAAGTCTTAAAATTTGCGTATTGTTCTCTTTTTAAGAACGAAAAATGGCCATTTGAGGTCGATGCCCGGAACAACAAAGTGTCCAGGCCAATTCCTGACAGGTCTGTACCCTCAACGGCGTATCCCAGCGCAAGAGGGGATCGGGTGATACTTGTCGACTCACCGCCTGGTGGAAACCTTGCCCGTGCGATCCGCGGTGGTGAGATAGAGGTCCAGGCGTTCGTTGCCGCGCCAGCCCTGGAGGCGTACCCGGCTGCCGGGTGGGGTCAGGGAGGTGAGGGTGAGTACCTGGCGGGTGTCCAGGGTCGGTCGACCGTCGATCTGGGTGATGACGTCACCGGCGCGGATGCCGGCCCGATGGGCGGGACCCTGTTCTTCCACGCCGGAGACCAGTACCCCTTCGATGACCTTCAAACCGAAGGACTCGGCGAGGTTCGGGGTGAGTTGTTGACCGCTGATCCCCAGCCAGGAACGGATGATCCGGCCCTTGGTGCCGATCTGCTCCATGATGGCGAGGCAGAGTTCGACCGGAATGGCGAAGCCGATGCCGTGGGAACTGCCGGTTTCCGAGTAGATGGCATTATTGATGCCGATGAGTTCTCCCTGGGCGTTGATCAGGGCACCGCCGGAGTTGCCCGGATTGATGGCCGCGTCGGTCTGGATGAAATCCTCGAAGGCATGGATGCCGAGGTGAGAACGTCCGGTGGCGCTGACGATACCCAGGGTGACGGTTTGTCCCACACCAAAGGGGTTGCCGATGGCCAGCACCACGTCCCCGACGCGGAGTCTGGCGGCGTCGCCCAGGGGAATCGACGGCAGTTTCCCGCTTCCAGCGCGCAGGACGGCGACATCGGTCTCGGGATCGCTACCGAGGATACGGACTTCCAGATCCCGCCCATCCGGCAGAACGGCCTTGATCTCATCCGCCCCTTCGATCACATGATGATTGGTCAAGATTTTGCCGTCGCTGGAGACGATCACCCCGGACCCCAGGCTGGTCTCTGCCTTGCGCCTGGGCGGCAGGGGCAGTCGGTCGCCGAAAAGGCGTTGTAGCAGCGGGGGATCCAGGGGTGAGGCGCGGCGCTCGGTGGTGATCTTGGTGGAATAGATGTTGATTACCGCCGGAGCGGCCCGTTGTACCGCCTCGGCGTAGGAAACCGGCCCTGTGGCCGGGAGCGCTCGGGTATTGAGAGGGAATCCGGAAACCGTTGCGGTTGGTCTGAAGAGATCTGGGCCCAGCAGCCAGAGCATGAACAGGGCCGCAAGACCCGCGCCGAAGGCCGTGGCGAGATAGGACAGGATGGGACGGGCGCGCATAGTACAATAACCTACCATGACGCTGGCTTAATTTTAACTGAAGGATAGGCCATGTTGAGGCTCGACGAACTCTGGCACTACTGCGATGAACTTCTCGCCACTGGGACTTTCGACGACTATTGCCCAAACGGGCTACAGGTCGAGGCGGGGGAGGTCGTGACCCATCTGGTGAGCGGGGTCACCGCCAGCCAGGCCTTGATCGAAGCGGCACTCGAGCTCGGCGCCGATACCCTGCTCGTGCATCATGGCTATTTCTGGAAAGGAGAATCGCCGCGTCTCACCGGGATCAAGGGGCGACGCATCCGCACCCTGATGCAAGGGGGGATCAGCCTGCTGGCCTATCATCTGCCCTTGGACGCCCATCCCGAGCTCGGCAATAACCGCCAACTGGCCGAACACCTGGATATCCTCGATCCGCAACCCCTGGCCGGGAATGGACTCTTGTGGCAGGGACGGCTGGAGCCTGCTTTAACCGCGGTAGAACTGGGTGAGCGTCTGGCGCAAAGACTGGGTCGTTCTCCCTTGCACATCCCTGTGGACGGGCGGCTCATCCGGCGTCTCGGTTGGTGCACCGGCGCCGGGCAGGGTCTGATCGAGCAGGCGGCCCAATGGGGATTGGACGCCTTTCTCAGCGGGGAGATCTCCGAGCAGACGGTGCATCAAGCCCGGGAACTCGGCATCCAGTATTTTTCCGCCGGGCATCACGCCACCGAACGTTTCGGCGTAGCCGCCTTAGGCGAACATCTGGCGGCGCATTTCGGGATTTCCCATCGATTTCTTGATCTTCCGAATCCAGCTTGATTTGCGACAAGGAAAGTCCGTCGTCAAGGGTGTATTCAGCTTGACCGGGATTGGACCCTGTAGCAAAATGCCTTGTTTATTAGGAATTTTTTAATATATTCTGAAATATTCCTAGCGGCTTCCGGCGATGAAATTCCGGATTCTTTTGTGATCTGACCTGCGTATTCTGGGGAGTCAATATCGATGAGCGCAGAAGGCGTGGACCTGAAGCGGCGGCGGGTGCTAACCATAGCCGTTTCCGCGGTGGGTGCGGTCGGTGTAGGTTACGCCCTCGTACCCTTTGTCGCCTCCATGAATCCGAGCGCCCGCGCCAAAGCGATGGGGGCGCCGGTGGAAGCGGATATCAGCAAGCTGGAGCCCGGGCAGTTGCTGCGCGTGAAGTGGCGCGGCAATCCGGTCTGGGTGTTGCGTCGTACCGAGCAGAACCTCAAGGATCTGCCAACCCTGGAGGCGAAGCTGGCCGACCCCAAATCGGCGATCTCCGAGCAGCCCGAATACTGCAAGAATGCCCACCGTTCACGGAAGCCGGAGCTTCTGGTCGCCATAGGCATCTGTACCCACCTGGGGTGTTCGCCGAGTTATCGGCCGGACGTGGGGGCCGAGGATCTCGGCAAGGAATGGAAAGGGGGCTTTTTCTGTCCCTGCCATGGTTCCACCTTCGATCTCGCCGGACGGGTTTACGCCGGTGTCCCGGCCCCCAAGAATCTGGTCATTCCTCCCTACAGGTTCATATCGGATACCCTCATCCTCATCGGTGACGACGGAGGAGCTGCCTGATGGCCACTCAAGAGACCACCACTACCGGCCTGCTCGGCTGGATCGACGAGCGTTTCCCGCTCACCAAAGTCTGGAAAGAGCATCTTGCCGAATACTATGCGCCGAAGAATTTCAATTTCTGGTATTTCTTCGGTTCGCTGGCCCTGCTCGCCCTGGTCAACCAGATCGTCACCGGCATCTGGCTGGCGATGAGCTACAAACCTTCCGCCGCGGAGGCCTTCGCCTCCGTCGAGTACATCATGCGCGATGTCGACTGGGGCTGGTTGCTGCGCTATCTGCATTCCACCGGCGCCTCGGCCTTCTTCATCGTGGTCTATCTCCACATGTTCCGTGGGCTGATGTACGGTTCCTATCGCAAGCCGAGGGAGCTCTTGTGGATCATCGGCATGATCATTTACATCATGATGATGGCCACCGCCTTCTTCGGTTATCTGTTGCCCTGGGGACAGATGTCTTTCTGGGGTGCCCAGGTGATCGTCAATCTCTTTTCCTCCATCCCGCTGGTGGGGCCGGACATCGCCTTGTGGATACGCGGCGACTACGTCATCTCCGATGTCACTCTCAACCGTTTCTTCGCCTTCCATTTCGCCTTCCCCTTCATCCTGGCGGCCTTGGTGTTCATCCATATCGTCGCCTTGCACAAGGTGGGGTCGAATAATCCCGATGGCGTCGAGATCAAAAAGGGTCCCAAGGGCAACCGTTGGAGCCCGACCGCCCCGGCGGACGGCATTCCCTTCCATCCCTACTACACGGTCAAGGATATTGCCGGAGTGGCCGGCTTCTTCATCATCTTCCTGGCGATCGTGTTTTTCCTGCCCGACTTCTTCGGCCTCTTTCTGGAGAAGCCGAATTTCGAGCCCGCCAATCCCTTGAAAACCCCTGACCACATCGCCCCGGTATGGTACTTCACCCCCTACTACGCCATCCTGCGCGCTGTGCCCAGCTTTGCCGGCACCCAGTTCTGGGGAGTGGCGGTGATGGGACTGGCTTTGGTCATGTTCTTCTTCCTGCCCTGGCTGGATCGGAGCCCGGTGAAATCTATCCGTTACAAAGGACCCTTGTTCAAGATCGCGCTGGGGGTGTTCGCCGTCTCTTTCGTGATCCTGGCCTATCTGGGGATGCAGCCGGCCAGTCCGGTGAAAACCTTGATCGCCCAGATTTGCACGGCGCTCTATTTCCTGTTCTTCCTGCTCATGCCTTGGTATAGCAAGATCGACAAGACCAAGCCCGCTCCGGAGAGGGTGACCCAATGAAAAAGTTGATCGCCGCATTCGTGCTGTCCCTGATCCCTGTGCTTGGCTTTGCCAGCGGTGCGGTCCACCTCGATAGCGCCAACATCGACCTCAAAGATCAAGCCGCCCTGCAACGGGGAGCCAAGCTCTACGTCAACTATTGTCTGGGTTGCCACTCGCTGAAATATTTCCGCTATCAGAGCCTGATGGCTTTCGATCTGACCGAGGATCAGATCAAACAGAACCTCATGCCCTCGGGAGGGAAGATTGGCGAGCTCATGACCAACGCCATGGATGGGGAACAGGCCGCCAAATGGTTCGGGGCGCCACCCCCGGATCTCACCCTCGAGGCGCGCCTGAAGGAAGGCGGCGCCGATTGGATCTATACCTATCTACGCGGCTTCTATCAGGATGCCAGCCGGCCCCTGGGGGTCAACAACCGCATCTTCCCCAACGTGGGTATGCCCCATGTACTGGCGGATCTGCAAGGCATGCAAAAGGCCGTGTTTTCAGAGCATCAGGATAAGGATGGCGGCAAGACGAAGGTTTTCGATCGCTTCGAACAACTGACCCCCGGCCAGTTGTCGCCGAAGGAATACGACGGCGTGGCACGGGATCTGGCCACCTTCCTGACCCACGTCAGCGAGCCGATGCAGCTCGAACGTCAGCGTCTGGGGATCTATGCCATGATTTTCATGTTGGTCTTCTTCGTTCTGGCCTACGCCCTGAAGAAAGAATACTGGAAAGACGTACATTGATTGACTCTGCCGGGCTCTGTTCCGGCTTCTCTCCGGGCGCATAGTTTGGGGTATACTCTGCGCCCTTTCCGTTTTTCTATTCCCCCGGGTGTCGTCGGGGGAAGCCGCAGGGGAACATCAGATGGCTGTTGTGGCAAGTAAACGCTCAGTCATGACGCTCTACTCCGATCCGCAGAGCGCGTTGAGCCACCGAGTTCGAATCGTGCTCGCCGAAAAGAATATTACCGTGGATGTGGTCGATGCCGATCCCCGTCGTCTACCGGATGACGTGCTGACAGTGAACGAGTACGGTTCCTTGCCTACCCTGTTCGATCGGGATCTGGTGCTCTACGAATCCGGCATCATCATGCAGTATCTGGATGAGCGTTATCCTCATCCCCCCTTGCTTCCCGTTGATCCGGTGGCTCGTGCTTTGTCCCGTCAGCTCATGTGGCGGGTGGATCGGGATTGGTACCTGCCCGCCGCCAGGATCCGCAATGCCAACGAGGCTGTAGCGGATGGGGCGAGAAAGCAGCTACGGGACAGCCTCTTGGTGGCGGCTCCGGCCTTTGGCGCCAGACCATTCTTTATGAGCGAGGAGTTTACCCTGGTGGATTGCTGTATCGCCCCGCTCCTCTGGCGTCTGCCCCAACTCGGCGTCGAGCTGCCCGTCCAGGGGCGAGTCATCGAAGACTATGCCGAGCGCATGTTCGAGCGGGACTCCTTCCGCCAAAGTCTCACCGAACTCGAACGCGAGATGCGAAGCTGAGTCTCTCCATCGGATGGGACACCGAGCCAGGGGGCTCCGCATGCTGTCAAACCGACCCTACCTGATCCGAGCCTTCTATGAATGGATCCTGGATAATGGGTTGACTCCCCATCTGCTCGTCAACGCCGCCGCCGAGCATGTGATCGTGCCGCGACAGTTCGTCAAGGATGGACGAATCGTGCTCAATATCAGTCCCACGGCGGTTCGTGGTTTGGAGTTGGGGAATGACCTCATCGTCTTCGAGGCCAGGTTTGGTGGTACGGCCATGACCTTGAGTTTCCCGCCTTTGGCCGTGCTGGGTATCTACGCCAGGGAAAATGGGCGCGGCATGTTGTTCCCGGAAGAAGAGACCACCGAAGGAACACCGCCGCCGGAGGACTCCGAGCCACCAACACCACCCAAGGGCAAGCCTTCGCTCAAGGTGGTGAAATAAGCTTTTCGGAGTTTCTCAAGCCTGATGGAAGAGGTTTAGAGGCCGTCGCGGGATGGAGGCGTTGGCTGGTAGACCCTGAGGCTGGCGTTCGGATCGGGACGCTCCAGACCCACACCCTTCATCTCCATACCGATCATGACAATGAATCCATGGTGGCGACCCAGGCCTTCTTCGCTAAAGTCGAACTGATACAGCCGACGCAGGCGCAGTCCTCTGGGCCCCCAGTGCAGACTCAGTTTGGCGAGGGATACGGTGTGATCGAGGAACTGCACCCCTTCGCGCTCGCAGAGACTCTTGCCGATTCCGGTGGCGATCTCGCGGGACCTCATGCTGTCGAGCCAGAACCAGATCAGGCCGCCGGCGGCTAACAGGAGCCAAAACAGATCAGTCATGAGGGCAGGCCTGTCTTCGAGGTGATGAATGGTGAGGATGGTGTCGAGCGCCAGACAAAGTGTGAATGACCCTGCGGAACGAGAACGAGGACAACCCTATGGTATGGCTGGATAGGCTTTCCTGGAAGCTGTTGTTGGGGGCAACGCTATTGCTTGGCTTGGCGCCCTTTTTTCCTCAACCCCATCTGTGGGAGAAGTTGAATATGTTGGTGAGTGGGCAGCTCCATCGCCCCATCGACATCTTCGATCTGCTGATGCATGGTTCGCCGCTGGTGCTGGTGATGCTCAAGTTATGGCGTCAAAGGCAAAGGCCGACGGAACCGCCAACGGCAAATTGAGCTGATTTTGGAGATGTGGAAGGCCGTATAAGCCCGCCTTGAACTCCGTCGAAGGGCGAGGCGCATCCGGGCCTGAGCGTCTTGGCCCGGTTTTCTGTTCTCTAAATGAGAACAATTCCTCTGAATAATTATGCATTGTTCTCTTAATCAGAGTAAATGCGGGCTATTTTCGCTCGAAGCCCGGAATAACCGGGCGCTCATGTCAATTCCTGGGGGATCGAAGTGCCACAAGCTGGGAGTCCCTAAACTCCTCCCCCGGGCCGAGTAGGACGGCCCAACGACCTGAGCAGAGTAGGATGCCCCGACCGAATCCGGGCTTGCCCGATCCAGGTTCGCACCGCACAATCACTCCATGACCATTCCCTCCCTAGAACACATGGCGGCGGCCTTGCTGGCCTGTCCTTCCATCAGCAGCGTCAATCCCAGCCTGGACCAGAGCAACCAGGGGGTCATCGCGCTCTTGCATGACTGGCTGGGAGATCTCGGTTTCCAGCTCCAGGCCCTGCCGATCCCCGGAGCTCCCGGCAAATTCAATCTGGTGGCCCGCTTGGGAGCGGGGAGCCACGGCTTGGTGCTTGCCGGCCATACCGACACCGTGCCTTACGATGAAGGCCGCTGGCGATATGATCCCTTCGGTCTCACGGAGGCGGATCGGCGTTGGTATGGTCTGGGCACTTCGGACATGAAGTGTTTCTTTGCCATCGTCATCGCGGCCATCGCCGAGATGGGGCCACTCTCCGGGCTCGCCCATCCCCTGACCATCCTGGCTACCGCCGATGAGGAGAGCAGTATGGCGGGGGCCCGGGCCTTGCTGGAGTCGCCCATGCCGTTGGGGCGCCATGCCCTGATCGGCGAGCCCACCGGGCTGCGGCCGGTCCGCACCCACAAGGGGATCACCATGGAACGGATCCGCCTCATCGGGCGCTCTGGACACTCCAGCGATCCCAGCCTGGGCCGTAGCGCGCTGGAAGGTATGTATCTGATCATCGCGGAACTCTTGCGCTGGCGTGATGAGCTGCAAGCCGCTCACCGCCATCCCTTGTTCAGGGTGCCGATGCCGACCTTGAATCTGGGACACATCCACGGCGGCGACAACCCCAACCGAATTTGCGGCGAGTGCGAATTATTGATCGACCTGCGGCCGCTGCCCGGCATGGATCTGGGCGAACTCCGGGCCGAGATGCGTCGGCGCCTGTCTCTCTCTATCCTCGGACGCGGTCTGGAATTGGAGATCGGTTCCCTGTTTGGCGGTGTACCGCCGATGGAAACGCCGGCCGGGGCCGAGATCGTCCGGGTCGCGGAGGCCCTCACCGGCCACCCCGCGGAAACTACGGCCTTTGCCACCGAAGGACCCTTCTTCAACCAGCTCGGCATGGACACCCTCATCCTGGGCCCGGGCGATATCGACCAAGCCCATCAGCCCGATGAGTATCTGGCCGTCGAGCGCCTCCGACCGACCATGGACCTGATCCAGGCATTGATACGCCGGTTCTGCCTGACCCGGCCATGACCCTGGAGCCCCGCAAGATGGACCCCTTCGTCGCCTGGTTTCGCAGTTCCACGCCCTATATCCATGCCCATCGCGGGCGCACCTTCGTCATCGAGTTGGGGGGGGAGGCCCTGGCGGATGCGGGCTTTCCCGGTCTGATTCACGATCTGGCCCTGCTGCACAGCCTGGGTATCCGTTTGGTCCTGGTGCACGGTGCCCGTCCCCAGATCGAGGAGCGGCTGCGTCAGCGCGGGGCGCAGATGCAGTACGTCAATGGCCGCCGGGTCACCGACAGCGTGGCCCTGGCCTGTGTCAAGGAGGCAGCGGGCGCGGTGCGGGTCGAGATCGAGGCGCTGATGTCCATGGGCGTGGCGAATTCCCCCATGGCCGGGGCGCGGATTCGGGTCGCCTCGGGCAATTTCGTCACCGCCAGACCCTTGGGGGTACAAGAGGGTGTCGATTACGGCCATACCGGGGTGGTGCGCCGCATCGACGCCGAGGCCATACAGCAACGCCTCGATACCGATGCCATCGCCCTGATCCCCTCGCTGGGCTATTCGCCCACCGGGGAGGTCTTCAACCTCACCGCCGCCGATGTGGCTACCTCCACCGCTATTGCCCTGGGGGCAGACAAGCTTATTTTTCTGGTCGAAGGGCCGGGGTTGCTTGACACCCAGGGACGACTGATCTCCAACCTGGTCCCCGCCGAGGTGGATCGGCTGCTCCAGGAACGGGGTGATCTTAGCGAGGACCTGCGCAAGCATCTCAAGGCGGCGGCCACCGCCTGTCGCAGCGGCGTGCGCCGGGTCCATCTGTTGCGACGCCAGCAGGAAGGGGCCTTGCTGCGCGAACTCTTCACCCGCGACGGGGTCGGCAGCATGCTCACCGCCTCGCCCTATGAAGACACCCGCACCGCCCGCATCGAAGACGTCCAGGGCATCCTGGCCCTGATCGGCCCGCTGGAAGAGAAGGGGATTCTGGTCCGCCGCTCCCGGGAGGTGTTGGAGACCGAGATCGGTCATTTCGTCGTGGTCGAGCGGGACGGCATGGCCATTGCCTGTGCCGCGCTTTTTCCCTATCAGGCGGAAGCCATGGCTGAACTGGCCTGTTTCGCCGTCCATGAGGACTATCGCGATCGTGGCCGGGGCGATGCGCTCCTCGCCTATATGGAAACCCGGGCCCGGGAGCTGGGCCTCAACCAGGTGTTTGTCCTCACCACCCAGACGGCTCACTGGTTTGTGGAGCGGGGTTTCCAGCCACTGGATCTCCAGGCGTTGCCGGTCGCCAAACAACGGCTTTACAATTACAAACGGAATTCCAAGGTATTCGCCAAGCTTCTGGAGTCCCGCGAGCTGCTCTAGCCCGCCATACCGCTACTCGAAAGATCGTCGGGTTGCGCTCTTGGCTCTGGAACGCACCGGACTGGTGCTCATCGCCCTCTTTCCGAACCCATCCTGTACTTATTATTGTCGACACGACAAGGAAGCGGCCGGGAGGTCCTGTTGTTTCAGAATCTTGGCGGCAGGGAGTGGTTGGCGTCATTTTTGCGTGAACTTATCTCGACAATAGCCTTCTATCGGACAGGACTTCCAAGGGCACAGGATCAATTGAAAGGGGGAATGACTCAATGCGTACCCATCGCTTCCGACTTTTCGGCTCCTTGCTGCTGGGAGGGCTGATACTGATCGCCAACGCTTATTTTCTGATGGCCAGTAAAACCTGTCCCATTGTGGACTTCACCCACAGCCTGGGATAGTCACATAATATTTGTCTTATGGATCGAGGCTTTATTATTAGTCCATGCCTATCCGAGTGGCGACTGGAGAGGCCATCTGAGCAAGGCGGCGATCGGCGCATGATTCCGGCGGCAAAGTGCCCTTGACTCTTCACTCTCACTGATAAATATCCCCTGGGGCGGCAAGCCGTCTCCCCTTCGTAGACAGGCTCAGCCGTCTCACCACCTATCAGTTTTGATCGTGTCCCCGGACGTGGTGTAAGAAGCGATCAGAAGGTCATCGACTCTGGCAAGGAAGGGAAGGTCATCAGTTTGCGACCGCAGGCAAGCTGATGTTGGGATTCTCGCCGAGATCGGTGAGG
>JBPOHE010000104.1:0-11181 GCA_052035915.1 Pseudomonadota bacterium | reverse complement strand
CGGGGGTGAAGCGGGCGCCGAGCGCGCGGGCGACGCTCTGCGAGTCGTCGCGCAGGTACGGGAAGTCGAAGCCGCGCTCCTTGGCGCGCTGGATCATCGGCTCCATCATCCTCTTCGATCCGGAGATCCCTGGGTACGGTATCGCTTTACCGCTGATCATCGGCGCGGCCGCCTTCACCGCCCTGGTGCTCTTCACGGCGCTGGGCCTGGCGATGAAGGCCAGACAGCGGCCCGTCGTCAGCGGCCGGGAACAGCTCCAAGGGAGTCTCGGCGAGGTGGTGCAGATCCGCGACGACGGGGCGCGGATTCGGGTCCACAGTGAACTCTGGCGGGCCCGCAGTCCGGTGGCTCCCTTGCGAGTCGGGCAGCGGGTCAGGGTCGATCGGGTGGATGGTTTGACGCTCTGGGTCTCGCCGGAGAATGAAAAAGAGGTGGCGCCATGATGACTACAGTCTTGTTGTTTTTCGCTTTTGCCTTCCTGCTGCTGCTGTTCTCGGCCTTCCGCATCCTGCGGGAGTACGAGCGCGGCGTTATCTTCCTGCTCGGGCGCTTCTGGAAGGTCAAGGGCCCGGGGCTGGTGATCCTGATCCCCATCATTCAGCAGATGGTCAAGGTGGACCTGCGCACCGTGGTCATGGATGTCCCGCCCCAGGATGTCATCTCCCGGGACAATGTTTCGGTGAAGGTGAACGCGGTCATTTACTTTCGCGTCATCGATCCGGAGAAGGCCATTATCCAGGTAGCGGACTTCTTCATGGCCACCAGTCAGCTTGCCCAGACCACCCTGAGATCCGTGCTAGGTCAACACGAATTGGACGAGATGTTGGCCGAGCGGGAGCGGCTGAACTCGGACATCCAGACCATCCTCGATCTCCAGACCGATGCCTGGGGCATCAAGGTCGCCAATGTGGAGATCAAGCACGTCGATCTGGACGAGAGCATGATCCGCGCCATCGCCAAACAGGCGGAGGCCGAACGGACCCGACGCGCCAAGGTGATCCATGCCGAAGGCGAGTTACAGGCCGCCGAGAAACTCACCGATGCCGCACGGGTTCTGGCGGGCCAGCCCCAGGCCATGCAGTTGCGGTATTTGCAGACCCTCACCGAGATCGCCACGGATCGGGGTTCCACCATCGTCTTCCCTCTCCCCATCGACCTCATCCAGCCCCTGCTGGCTGAGCGACGCCCTCCCGCGGCATGACGACCACCGCCGACCTGCCGCACCGTCCCGTGGTGACCGCCTTCCTGCGGCACCAGGGGCGGATCTTGCTGGTACGGCGTAGCGCCAGGGTCGGCAGTTACCAAGGGCGCTGGGCGGCCATCAGCGGTTATCTCGAAGCCAAGGACCCCCTTATCCAGGCGCGGCGGGAGATCTGGGAAGAAACCGGCTTGGCCGCCGAGCAGACAAGGCTGATCGCCAGGGGCGCGCCCCTGGAGGTGCCGGCCCCGGAACTCGGGTGGTGTTGGCTGGTACACCCCTTCCTGTTCGAGGTCGAGTCGCCCGAGGCCATTCAGCTCGATTGGGAACATAGCGAGATGCGTTGGGTGTCGCCGGATGAGTTGCGGGACTTCCCCTGTGTCCCGGCCCTGGAGCAGGCCCTCCAGCGGGTATCGACCCCTTGATGGATGACCAAGCCAGCACCGACTTGGTCGATGAGATCGCCAACGACCGTGTCCGGGGGGCGAGCGAACTGGCCCGCGCCGCCTTGGACAACCTGGGGCGACTGGCCCGGGAGCGGCCGGGGCAGTGAACGCTCAGGTCACCACTCTTTACTGGTGCTAAGGCGATTTCTGTCAAAAGAGATACCAGCCTGCTGGTCTGTTCGTCCGCCTTCGGCGTTACGCCAGCCGTTACAGAGCGCGCTCTGCGCCGGCTGGCGCGCCTGGAAGGCGAACGAACCGCCGGCGCATTCAGGTATATCTTTTTCCGGCAATCGCCTAAAGATGGGACTGTTCCACCAGTTCCTTGACTCTTTGCGGGCTCATCTCGGCTGAACGGAGATAGGCCTGCAACAAATCATGGGCCAGGGAGGCCCAATGTTCCCTGGCGCGTTCGATCAAGGGGTTGAATACTGAAGCATCCGCCGCTTGCAGCCAGTCCCGATAGGCCAGTTGCAGACTGGGAAAGATCTCGCGGCGCATGTGGCCGAGATTGCCGATGAAAAAATGGATGGACGAGGCGCGAGCGGTCCTGACCAGCGCGGGAAGGGTGGTGAGACTGTCGGCCAGATGATCTCTGACCGCCCTGGCCATGAGTTCCGCCGGGGTGCCGCTCAGGCTGAGCAGCATCTGGTTCCAGTCGTCCCCGAGCTGCTGACCGGCGCGTTGTTCTCCGATCTCGTGCCAGAGGACCAGATCCAACTCGTCCTCGGTCATGCGGTCCAGCGCCTGCTCCAGGTCGCCTTCAAAGTCATAACCGGCGAAGGCCCGCGCCAGGGCGTTCTCGGGGCGATTCCAGCGCCAGGTTTCCAGGCGCTCCCAGAGCATCCGTCGCAGGGATTCACGACGCACCAGCACCAGATTCCCCAGGGCCATGGCGGGTGGCGATCCCAGATCCCGCGCCAGCTCGCGTCCGGCGATCATGATGGTCATCTCCTGGGAACGTTGGTATCGGTCCAGTGTGCCCAGGAAAAAATGGGGTTTTCCCTGCTGACCCAACCCGCCGCTGTAGACCAAGCCCGAGTCGAGCAAGGCCTGGTTGATGGCTTCCGTGGCATAGGGATCGTAATCGACCCCGTCGATGTCGAGGGGACGAAACTCCTCTTCCTCCAGGGCCTGCCAATGTCGTTCCCGGGAAGACAGCCAGTAGCCGAGATCCTCCTTGGGTAAGTGGGCGCCGAAGGGCAGGCCCTTTTCCCAGCGATAATACTCCCGCATCTTCATGAGATAGGTACAGAGGCTGTAGTCGGTCCCATGGCGGGCATCCGCCACGTCACAATTGAACTGTACGCAGGCTTTGAGCGCGGCGTAGGAGGCGGTGGTGGGGGTGGCTGTATTCATGCATCTGTTCCCGGAACGACATATCCTAGTAGAATTCTATACTTTTATACTCGGACCACCCGGTCAACCATGATTTATTCGAGGTTTTGAAGCGGGAAAAGGCCTCCGAGTCCAGGCAAGTGTTTGGGAGACTTCGATATTGGCGCCAAGAATCAAGAGTCATTGGCACAATGAGGCGGCTGAACGATCGCTGCGGGATATCGTCAGCGCCCTCGCCTTCATCTTCTGGAAGATCGGCAAAGACAAGGCCATCAATCTCCATGGTCAGGATTTTGTCTACCGGGACGATCAGCAACGTTTCGGTGTGATCGAGGAATATCTCTGTTTTCAGTGCCAGATCCTGGATCGCATGGCCTACATGATGCTGGATGGGGAGGCCAGGCGCGAACTCCTGGTCAATCTGGCGCGGCGATTGGTCGAGCATGTTCAGGACAATGGCTTTGATCTCTTTGGACCGGGGGAGTACGGCCGAGGCTTTATCGCCAAACTCAACCAACGGGCTGGGGAGTATGCCGAGTTCGGTTTCACCGAAGACGGCCCGAGCTATCCCTTTCTGCGCCATCTGGGCTTCTGTATCCAGGGCCTCATGGGCGATGAGGGGGAGAACCGATGGGTGATCGATCAGGTCATGGATAAAGATGGTCCCGAGATCGCCCGCCAAGTCATGGGGGCCATCCGGGATCTGCTCGTCTGAGTCAAAGGGTATAAGGCAAGAGCGCCAGCTCGTTTCTGGCCGCGGCAATCATCTCCAGGTCCATCGCCTGCAGGGGATCACCCAGGATCTCCACTCCATCCCAGCCATGGAGCATGAATTGGCGGATATTGGCGTGACCCTCGCCATGAGGGTTCGCCAATACCTCACGATAGTGGCGCCCGAAGAGTTGCAGGGTGGTCGTCTTGTCCAGCCCCAAGAGCCGCCCCAAAGCCAATATGGAAAGGGAGCCGACATGGGTTCCCGCCGGGTTGGTGACCATGAAAGGCCCTTTGCCAACCCGGAATGAGCATGGAACGACGCGAAACAGCGCCTTGATCACGGAGATCGTCTCTTCATAATCAACGCGCCCGGCGCGGGCCTCGGCGATAAAGGTTTCCAGTCGGCTCATGGGAGACTCACCGGAATGCGTTCCCGAGAGGATCTGATTACTTTGGGTGTCATAGTTTTAGTGTAGTCCGGGTTTTGAAGGCCACCCTTCCTGATAGCGATTCCGGGCATGGGCCGGAAAGAGCCATTTCCGTTCTTATTTCAAGAACAATCAGTTATTTTTCAGAGATATTGTTCTCCTAAAGAGAACGTAAAATCGATCCCAAGCGCCCCGGCCCGGAAGCCTCAGAAATACTTTCCGCCCAACTATCCATTCGCAGCCGGACGTCTCGGCGAATCCGGCCACATCCGCCGCAACACCTGGTCCCGCAGCAGGAAATGGTGTCGCAGGGCGGCGCCGATATGTAACACCAGAAGAACGGCAAAGATCCAGAACAAGGTCAGGTGGATCTGCCCGGCCAGCACCTTGGCGGCCTTCCCGGGTTCGATGATGGTCGGCAGGGAAAAGAGACCGAACAACTTGAAGGGGAAATTACTCGCGGATTGGATCGCCCAGCCACTCAGGGGCACGGCCAACATAAGTAAATAGAGACAACCCTCCACTACCCGGGCCGCCATCCGCTGCCACTTCGGCATGGGCGGCAGTCGGGGGGTAGGCTCCGAGATCCGCCAGGCTATCCGGATCAGGACCAGCCCCAGGGCCAGGACACCCAGGGACTTGTGCCAGAAAAAAACCTCCAACTTGATGGGGGATGTGGGTAAGAGGACCCCGGTCCAACCAAGCCCAAAGAGAGTCAGGATCAGGGTAGCCATTCCCCAGTGCAGGAGTTTGCTCAGGCTACCCCAGGTCTCCAATGTACTGCGCCACATCCCCGGCTCCTATTCGGCCAACAGGCCCTGTTCACGCCGTATCCCTTCGACCTCGAGCCGGATCTCCACCTCGTCGCCGATGATGCCGAGCCCGTACTTCATGCCGAAATCCGAGCGTTTGAGGCTGGCGCGGGCGGAAAAACCGGCCACGAACTGGCGGGACAAGGGATGGACAGCCGCCTTGTTGAAATGAAAATCGATATTCAGTGGCCGGGTGACACCCAGCAGGCTGAGTTCGCCCTGGATCCTGCCGTCCCGTTCGCCGAGGCGCTCGACCTTCAGGCTGCGAAACCGCATCTCCGGATACTGATCGACGGCGAAGAAGTCCTTGCCCCGTAGACGCTCGTCCCATCGCTGATCGTCCATATCCAGACTCGCGGTGCGGATCCGGATATCCACCTCGGCATCGCGCCAATCATCGGGATCGAAGATGAACCTGCCGGAATAGTCGTGGAATTCTCCTTGAGACTTGGAAAAACCAAGATGGTCGACAAAAAACAGGATCTGGGTGTGTACCTTGTCGAAATCGTAGCGCTCGCCAGCGAGGGCGGTTGGCCCGACAACCCAGAGGGAGATGAAGATCCAGAGTCGAATGAGCCACTTGGACATGATGATTTCCTGCAACCATTACCAGTGATGGTGCAGTATAGTTCTCTGGGTGCGACTTGTTCGATCGCCGGAATGGAACATGGCCTCGGGTTTTATCCCGGAAGAGGCCGAAGGGGGAGGTTGAGATTATGGATAACCATCGGCGACATAGGTTGCACGGACGGCCGATGGTCGATCTAGACGGTCGGCGGGCCGGTCAGGCCCGTTAGGGATTCACCGCTTCAATATCTTGAGCACTTCTTCAAGCTCAAGCCGCAACTGTTTGATTATCTGTTGACTCTGCGACTGATCCCAACGCGCATGCTCACCAGATAACTGCTGTCTGGCGCCGACTATGGTATAGCCCTGCTCATAGAGCAAGCTACGGATCTGCCGGATCATGATCACATCGGTGCGCTGATAATATCTCCGGTTGCCACGCCTTTTGTCGGGACTGAGTTGAGCGAACTCTTGCTCCCAATAGCGCAGCACGTGCGGCTTGACGCCACACAAGTCACTGACTTCACCGATGGTGAAGTACCGCTTCCCGGGTATGGCGGGAAGCTCGTTGATACTACTGTTGGCCTCCAGCATAGGCTTCCACCCGCGACTTAAGTTTTTGGCCTGGACGGAAAGTCACTACACGACGGGCCGTGATGGGTATCTCCTGGCCCGTCTTGGGATTGCGTCCCGGACGTTGTTTTTTCTCCCGCAGATCGAAATTGCCGAACCCCGAGAGCTTGACCTGATCTCCCGCTTCCAGGGCTCGGCGCACCTCTTCAAAGAACATTTCGACCATGTCTTTCGCTTCACGCTTGTTCAATCCCAATTCCTCGAACAAGTGCTCAGCCAGCAATGCCTTTGTTAACGCCATCTCTTATTCCCGAATCTTTGCACCCAGTTGGGACGACAACTTTTGCACCACGGCCTCCATGTAAGCTTCGACTTCCTCGTCCCTAAGAGTACGCGAAGTCGCTTGAAAAATCAGGCCCAAAGCGAAACTTTTTCGCTTTGAATCTATCTTCTCGCCGCGATAGAGGTCGAACAGCCGGATCTCCTGGAGGAAGTCCTGGGGAACGCTGAGGATCACCTCCCGAACAGCAGCGAAAGCGATCTCCTGGTCGAGCACGATCGCCAGATCGCGGCGAATGGCCGGAAACTTCGACAACGGCTGAAAGCCAGGGACGCGCCCATCCATCAGGGCCTGAAGACTGAGTTCGAACACCAGGATTGGTCCGGCAAGGTCGAGCCGCCGCTCCAGTTCCGGATGCAGCGTTCCGATCCAGCCGACCTCGAGATTTTTTCGCAGCAGCTTGGCACTCTGTCCGGGATGCAGGGCCGGATGCCGGGCGGCAACATAGACAAACTCGGCAGCCGCCCCGGTCAAACCAAAAATGGCCTCCAGATCGGCCTTGATATCGAAGAAATCGACCGAACGCTGGCTTTCGGCCCATTGCTCGGGGAGGGCTGACCCCATGGCCAAGCCGGCCAACATGTTTTCCTGATGTAAACCATCGGCCTGCTGAATGAACCTCAGCCCGCTTTCGAAGAGTCGGATACGACCCTGTTGCCGCGCTTGGTTGTAACGAGCCGCCTGCAGCAACCCGACCCAGAGGGTGGTGCGCATGACGGACATATCCGAGGCGATGGGATTGGACAGGGTTAAACCCTGCTGCTGTGGGTCCAACCAGCCGAGCCACTGGGGATCGACGAAGCTATAGGTGATGACCTCAAGGTAATCACGGTCCACCAGTACGTCTTTGGCCCGTTCAAGGTCGAAGCTCGCCTCCAAGGGGGCGTCCATCTGGGCATGAGACCTGGGACGCGCCATGGGGATATTGGTGTACCCATAGATGCGACCGAGTTCCTCGATCAGATCGGCCTCGATACCGATATCGAAGCGGCAACTGGGAGGTGATACGAGCCAGGCCTCCGCGGTCTGGATTACCTCCATGCCGAGACGACGCAGGATATCCTCGATTTCGCTCTCCACCATGGAGACGCCCAATAGCCGTTGAATGCGCTCGCTCCGCAACCTGACCTTGGGCCGCTGGGGCAGGTGATCGAAGGATTGGACATCGACCACGGGACCAGGCTTGCCACCGCTCAGACTCAGCAACAGGGCCGTGGCCCGTTCGAGAGCCTCGACCTGCAGTCCCGGATCGACACCCCGCTCGAAACGATGGGAGGATTCGGTATGCAAACCATAGGAGCGTGGTTTGCCGATCATCTCCGTGGGGTGGAAAAAGGCGCTTTCGAGCAGAATATGTCGGGTGTCGGCCGAGATACCCGAACCCTCGCCTCCCATGATGCCGGCCAGGGCCAAGGCACGTTGCGCATCGGCGATCACCAGAGAGTCGGGGCGAAGTTCGATCTCTTGTCCATCAAGCAGATGCAGCTGTTCCCCGGGATAGGCCAAACGGACCTCGATGGCCCCTTGCAACTGATCCAGATCGAAGGCATGCAAGGGCTGACCGAGTTCGAGCATGACATAGTTGGTGACATCGACCAGTGGCCCGAGACTGCGCATACCGCTTCGACGCAGGCGCTCACGCATCCAGAGGGGCGTCTCGGCCTTGGGGTCGATATCCCGGATGATGCGGCAGGCGTACCTTGGACAGGCTTTGGGTGCCTGGAGATGGACCTCGATCCGCTGATCGAGCTGGGCCGCCACAGGTGGAATGGCGGGTTCAGTCACCGGCAGTCGGTTGATCACACCCAGTTCCCGGGCGATACCGCGCACGCTGAGGCAGTCACCCCGATCAGGGGTCAATTCCAGCTCGATAATTTGGTCATCCAGACCGAGATACTCCCGAACATCCCTACCGATGGGGGCGTCGGGCGGCAAGGGCATGAGGCCTGCGGAGGTCTCGGCCAGGCCGAGCTCTTCCGCCGAACAGAGCATGCCGAAGGATTCCACCCCGCGCAGTTTTGCCTCTTTGATCCTGATCCCGTTCGGGAGAACGGCCCCCAGGAGGGCCGTGGGTACCCGCATGGCCGGCGCTACGTTGGAGGCACCGCAAACGATCTGCAACGGCTCGGGTCCCCCTACATCGACACGGCAGAGATGGAGTTTTTGCGCATTCGGATGCGGCTCCACACTCAGGACCGCCCCCACCACCACCCGATCGAAATGTTCCGCTACCTGGGTGATGGAAGCTACTTCATGGCCCGCCATGGTCAACTGCTCACCGAGATCCTTGGTGGTTATCGGCGCCCGTACCCATTCCCGCAGCCAGGCATCGCTGAGTTTCATGTTTTGCAATCCTCACATACTTTTATCTATCAGCCATTGGCATGACATGATTGAAGTTTGTTCACCAACATCGACACGCCGAAGGGGGAGGTTATCAGCCTCAGGAAAACTGGCGCAGGAAACGCAGATCGTTTTCGAAAAACATTCTGAGGTCGTTGACGCCGTAGCGCAGCATGGTCAGACGTTCCACCCCCATGCCGAAGGCGTAACCTGTGTATCGCTCACTGTCGATACCCACATGACGGAACACCTCTGGATGGATCATGCCGCAACCAAGCACTTCGAGCCAGCCAGTTTGACTACAGACCCGACAACCCTCCCCGCCGCAGATCACGCATTGGATATCCACCTCAGCGGAAGGCTCTGTGAAGGGAAAGTAAGAGGGCCGGAAGCGCAATTCGAGATCGCGCTCGAAAAACCTGGTCATGACGTCATAGAGCAAGGTCTTCAGATCGGCGAAACTGACCTCCTCATCCACGAGAAAGCCTTCGACCTGATGGAACATGGGGGTGTGGGTGAGATCCGAGTCACAGCGGTAGACCCGCCCGGGAGCGATCACCTTGATTGGTGGTGTCGCCTGCTCCATGACCCGGATCTGCACTGGCGAGGTATGAGTGCGCAACAACAGGTGTCGGTCGAAATAGAAGGTATCGTGCATGGCCCGAGCCGGATGATGGGGAGGGATATTGAGGGCTTCGAAATTATGGTAGTCATCCTCCACCTCCGGCCCCTCGACCATTTTGAAACCGGCGCTGCCGAACAGTTGGATGAGTCGACGCATGGTCCGTGTCACGGGATGAAATCCGCCCTGTCCCTGACCCCGACCGGGCAGACTCACGTCGATGCCTTCAGCCGCCAGCTTGGCCGCCAGGGTTTCGGTCTCAAGTTCGGCTTTACGCTCGGCAATCCGCTCCTGAATACGGCGCTTCACCTCGTTGATTACCTGTCCAGCCGCCGGCCTGGCCGCCACGGGCAAGGTACTGAGTTGTTTCAACTCCAAGGTGAGCAAACCGGTCTTACCCAAGAAATGGACGCGAATCTCATCCAAAGCCGCTAGGTTTGAAGCTGAGGCGATGCGGCGCAGGGCCTCGTTATGCAATGCTTCCAGGGAGTGTCCGATCTCTTCAGCCATTTCTCTCAATGCCCCTCAAAAAACAAGAGGGGAAAGACCTGACCGGTCTTCCCCCTCCTTATGTCGATTCGCCTGCTCCGGGGGAGACCCCCGGATGCGTCATCCAACCTTATTCAGTTGACAAGACTGGCCTTCGCTTTCTCCGCCAAAGCGGCAAAAGCCGGCTTGTCGAACATCGCCAAATCCGCCAGGACCTTGCGATCAATCTCGACGCTTGCCTTGTTCAGACCATCCATCATGCGGCTATATGACAGCCCACATTCGCGGGCCCCGGCATTGATACGGACGATCCAAAGGGCGCGAAATTGCCGCTTGCGTTGGCGGCGATCACGATAGGCATACTGACCGGCCTTGATAACCGTCTGCTTGGCGACCCGATAGGCACGGCCTCTCGCGCCATAATAGCCTTGCGCCTCCTCCAACATTTCTTTGTGGCGGGCGTGGGCCGTAACACCTTTCTTCACTCTAGCCATGGCTGCCTGGGCTCCTCAATACGAATCAATAGCTGTAAGGCAGCATTTGGCGCGCTGCCTTCATATCGGCCGGGTGCACCTCGGCCGGGCAACGCAACAATCGCTTACGCTTCGAGCTTTTTTTGGTGAGGATATGGCGACGGTGGGACTGGATACGCTTCAGCGCGCCTGACCCGTTGCTATGGAAACGCTTCACAGCGCTCCGATTGGATTTGATCTTCGGCATAACGAACTCCGCATTAAGGATTATCTTTTCTTGGGACCGAAGACCATGATCATCTGGCGGCCTTCGCTTTGTGGCGGTTGTTCTACGATTCCATAATCGCTCAGATCCGCCTCGATCCGGTGCAAGAGGTCAAGCCCCAGGTTCTGGTGGACCTGCTCGCGCCCGCGAAACCTCATAGTAATCTTGGCCTTGTCCCCATCCTGTAGGAACCGTATCAGGTTGCGTAGTTTGACCTGATAATCCCCTTCATCTGTACCGGGTCGGAATTTTATTTCCTTGACCTCGATTTGCTTTTGCTTCTTCTTCGCCTGTTGTCGCTGCTTTTTCTGATCGAACAGATACTTGCCGAAATCCATAATACGACATACGGGAGGGTGGGCTTCAGGGGCAATCTCCACCAGATCCAACCCGGCCTCCCCCGCGGCATTCAGGGCTTCACCTATCGAAACCACCCCTATCTGTTTGCCGTCCACACCGATCAAACGTACCGCCGGTGAAGTGATTTCCTCGTTCAGCCGGTTGCGCGAAGTCTTGTTTTCGATGAGATGGATCCTCCGAATAAGCAACAGCAGCCCACCATGCAGTTCAAGCGCC
>JBPOHE010000141.1:0-5987 GCA_052035915.1 Pseudomonadota bacterium | reverse complement strand
GAAAGCCATGGGGTAGGCTGGCGATGAGCGAAGCGAATCCCAGCTACTGAGAAGCTGGGTTTCAGCGCTTCGCGCCTCAACACCAGCCTACGAATATCGATAATACCTATCGAGAAATGGTATCAGGTGGGATTGCGCATTTTGCAACCCAATACTCTTCTCCGGTGCTGTTCGAAATGTTGGGTTGAGGGTGTCAACCCAACCTACGCAGCTCTCGGGCAGGGGCGCTTTGATCCGGTTTTCTGTTCTCAATCGGAGAATAATTCCCAAATAGCATGGCTGATTGTTCTCGAAAAAAGAACGTAAACCGGCCATTTTCAGTCGATGCCCGGAATGGCTGAGTAGGACATCCATTTCTCTTGGATCTTTCTCTCGGCGGCGAATCCGGGGTTGCGTCCGACCACGCGGAAGCAAAGCCTCTGCTCGGAAAGGCTCTCCCTGCCTATTGCCCTCACCCCGCCGGTACCGTGCGCTCGGCGGCCCAGTCCCGCAGTTCCTGGATATGCTCCTCCATCACCACCGAGAGGGGGCGGGTGTGGTGCAGTTCCTGGAGGATATGGCCGCTGTTGAGGTCAAGATTTTGGGACTGGGCGGCGTACATGGCGGAGACGATGGACTGCTCGATCTCCGCCCCGCTGAAGCCGCCGCTGGCCTTGGCGAGGCTCACGAGGTCGAAGCGGCTGGGGGCGAGATTGCGTCGACGCAGGTGGATGGAGAAGATCTCGCGTCTGGTCTCCAGCTCCGGCAGGTCGACGAAGAAGATCTCGTCCAGGCGGCCCTTGCGGATCAGTTCCGGCGGCAGGCGCTCGATCTCGTTGGCGGTGGCGACGATAAAGACCCGCGCCTTGCGTTCCGCCATCCAGGTCAGCAGCGTCCCCAACACCCGGCGCGAGGAGCCTTCGTCGCCGTCGCTGGGTGCGATGCCCTTTTCGATCTCGTCCATCCAGAGGATGCAGGGGGACATGACCTCGGCGGTCTTCAACGCTTGGCGCAGGTTCTTTTCGGTCTCGCCGATGTATTTGTTGTAGAGGGCGCCGAAGTCCAGTCGCAGCAGGGGGACGCCGAAGGTACCCGCCACCGCCTTGGCGGCGAGGCTCTTGCCGCAACCCTGGACGCCGATCAGCATGAGGCCGCGGGGGGCGTCCAGCATCCCGGCCTGACCGCTGAAGGCCACCTGGCGTTGCAGCAGCCACTGCTTGAGGTGGTTGAGACCGCCGATGTCGGCGAAACGGGCGGTGTCGTATTCGAAGGCGATGACCCCTTCCTGCTCGATCAAGCGGTATTTGGCCCGCATCACCTCGGGCAGATCGTTGTGGGTGATGGCGCCGTCATGCTCGATGGCGTTGCGGATGATGCGCCGGGCATCGGTGAAGGTCACCCCGAGCAGGTTTTCCACCAGCCGATCGACGGCGCTTTGGTCGATGCGGACCTGACTGCCCCGCCGCCGGGTCTGCCAGGACTGGATCTCATCCTGCACCAGGGCGAGCAGCGCCTCCCGGTTCGGCAGCCGCAACTCGACACGGACGGCGAAGTGTTTGATCTCGCGGGGGATCTCGAAGGCGTGGCTGACGAACACCAGGGTCCGCGGCATGAACTCGAAGCCCTGGGCGATCTCCTTGATCAGGCGCACATGGACGGGGTCTTGCAGGTAGGGGTGGAAGTCGAGCATGACGAAACAGCTCGGACGGGCCATACCCTTGATATGACGCAGGGCCTCGGTCGGCCCGGTGGTCTGCGCCTGGGGGTCGATACTGAGACCGAGGGTGCGCACCCCCTCGGTGACGCTCCATTGAAACAGCGGATGAGACAGGCGTGAACCGAGCTGCTTCAGGAGTTGCAACAGCCGCACCTCTTCCACCGTCTCGATGACGATGACCGGGGTCGAGGAATTGAACAGGAGTTCGAGTTCGCGCAGGTCGTTCATGGGGCTGTCCCTCGGTTTGACGGGCTTAGAGCCTATCCCAATGGGCGATAATAGAAGCCTCAAGATTATGACCGATAAGGTGACCGATGGGTCGAATGGCTGAAAAAGATGGCTGGCAGATTTCGGACTCCTTATGGAAGAAGATTCAGCCTCTCCTTCCTGTTCCCCTTTCCAAACCCCATCCTTTGGGAGGCCATCGCCCCCGGGTCGATGAGCGCCTCGCCATGAACGCGATTGTGTTTGTCCTCCGCACGGGGTGCCAGCAAGGCGTCGGTGATGGCGTGGATCTTGGTGCCAAACCCGCCGCGCGAGCGGCCCAGCGCATCAGCCTCGGCGTGGCTCTTCGCCGCCCCGTCCGCGCAAGGGTGGGCATGGATGAGCGTGGAGTCGATAAGCACGCTTTGTAAATCAGGCCGATGCGAACATCCCGAGTGCCGGTCTGCCCAGACCCCGTAGCGGCACCAGCGGGAAAAGCGCTTGAACACCGAGTTCCATTTGCCCAGCTCCGCTGGCAGCAAGCGCCATTGTGCCCCCGACCTCAGCACCCACAAGACGGCCACCAGGAAGGCCCGGCAGGCGTCTTCCGACGCCATGCGGACGGGCTTGTGGGCGGACAATATCGGGTAGAGTGTTCCCCCATTCTTCGTCGCTGATTTCGAGCCGGTTCACCATGGTCAAAAAACGCTGACCACCGCAGCAGGCGGAGGCTATGTCAACAGAACCTAGCGCATGGCGGACAAGGGCCGTCGGGACAACACCAAGTCCGCCAGAATGTGGGCCGCCTCTTCGGCCTGGATGCGATTGACGACCTTGGTTTCTTCATCGTTGTTGGCTTTCGCCGTCGTCTCGGTCTCTTCCTCGTCGATCTGGGTGTCGTTCTTGACCGCTTTGAGCCCCTTGGCGGCGCGGAACCTTTCCTTGAAACCCCGCGTCAGCTGCTCACGGGCCTCCCGCTCGGCTCGGCGTTTGGTTTCGTTGAGAGAGACCAGCTTGCGATCCTTCATGGCGTCGAATAGCTTTTCCTCCGCTAGCAGCATCTGGAAACCAGGGTCGATGGCGATGCGTCTGTCGGAGTTTTCCCTGATGTTTCCCAAGCTGATCATGGATTCCTGAGCATAGTGGGTCGGTTGGATGTGATCCCAGGGGAGGGCGTTTTTCAGCGCCCGCTCGCCGTGATCGGCCGCCATGTCCGCCGATGGGAAGAGGATGTCCGGGATCACCCCGCGATGCTGGGTGCTGTCGCCGTTGACCCGGTAAAACTGGGCCATGGTCAGCCGCAGCCGACCGAGATCCGGCGTGCCGCCCCGCACGAAACGGTCGAGATCGACCAGGGTTTGCACCGTTCCCTTGCCGAAGGTAGGTTCACCGATAACGATGCCACGGCGATAGTCCTGGATCGCACCGGCAAAGATCTCCGAGGCCGAGGCGCTGTTGCGGTTCACCAGCACCGCCAGGGGGCCGGCATAGGCGACACCCGGATCGGGATCCCGTTCGATCTCGACCTCGCCGTTGGAGCTTTTGACTTGAACCACCGGACCTGACTCGATGAAGAGGCCGGTCAGCTCGGTGGCTTCAGTCAGGGAACCACCGCCATTGTCCCGAAGATCCACTACCACCCCGTCGACCCCCTCGGCCTGCAACTGTTCGAGCAAGGCGCGGACATCTTTGGTCGTGCTGCGGAAATTGGCGTCGCCTCGGCCCTCGGCCTGGAAATCCCGATAGAAGGTAGGAATCTCGATCACCCCGATCTTGAGCCGCCCCATGCCATCGAGGCCCTCGACGACCTGTTTCTTGGCCGCCTGCTCTTCGAGCTTGATCTTGTCCCGTACCAGGGTGATCAACTTGCGCTTGCCGTCCACCCCTTCCTCCTTGGGGATGATCTGGAGCCTGACCAGGGTGCCCTTGGGTCCGCGAATGAGTTGGACTACATCGTTGAGACGCCAGCCGATGACATCGACCATGGCGCCATCCTTGCCCTGACCGACGCCGACGATGCGGTCACCAGGCTGCAATTGACCGCTGAGCTTGGCCGGGCCGCCGGTGACGATACTTTGTACCTCGGTCAACTCGTTGTTGGCCGTGAGTACCGCCCCGATCCCCTCCAGGGACAGACTCATGCTGATGTCGAAATTTTCCGACAGGCTCGGCGACATATAACTGGTGTGGGGCTCGAAACTCAGGGTATAGGCGTTGATGAAGCTCTGAAAGACATCATCGGCGGTGAACTGCCGTACCCGGCGGGCGATACCTTCATAGCGTTCGATCAGGGTCTTGCGGATCTCGTCTCTGGTCTTGCCCGATAGTTTGAGGCTCAGATAATCGTTCTTGACGCGCTTCCGCCAGAGATCGTCGAGTTCGGCGCGATCCTTGGCCCAGGTGGCCGATTCGCGATCCACCTGATAGTTCTCGTCGATGGTGAAGTCCAGCTCTTTATTCAACCAACCCTTGGCGTAGGCCACCCGATCCTCCACCCGGTCGCGATAGAGGCGGAAGATATCGAAAGCCGGATCCAGTCGCCCCTCGCGGAGTACCTGGTCCAGTTCCCGACGGAAACGGGAAAAGCGATCGATGTCACCCTGATAGAAGAAGGTTTTGCCGGCATCCAGGGTTTCCAGATAACGGTCGAAGATCTTTTCGGACAGGCTGGCGTCCAGTTTCTGTTTCTTGAAACTGTAACGGTCGATGACCTTGCTGATGATGTAGGTCGTCTGCTGATGGGTGCGATTCGGCACCAGATCGGCAACAGGGACATCCTGGGGCTTGGCGGACAGGCAACTGGCCGCCAATAGCCAGAAACCGAGAAACCAGCGGAAAAGCGTCTTGGTCATGGATTTGCTCAGGGGATAGGGCCCCTACCGAACCGTAGCGAGGGCGGGGGAGCCGGCATCGAATCTGAATAAAAAGGATTGATTCCCATACTAACCCGATTGGACCTGGATTTTGAACTATTGTTCTAAGCTCGTGCCGCCATCCTTAGAAGAAGTCGGCTGTCATTGTTTCAGCTTGTGGTCTCGATGGGGGGTGCAGCCCTTCCACAATGGCCGAATACTCCTCCTGCTCCGGATCGAGGCAGCCATGGCGGACCAGAAAGTCGATGATGACCAGATTGCAATTGGGTTTGAACTCGCTCGTGTCCCGCACCAAGCTAATCACTTCTTCCAGCGGAAGCAGAGAGAAGGACTCCACCTCGCCATCGGTGCATCTGGGGACAAAGTCCTTGGGTAGCTCGAGATCGTAGCAATAGAGGGTATCGGGTTTCAGGCCCTTTTCCGTTTCCTTGATATAGGTCACGGTTCCCACTGGCTGCGCCTGCATCGCCAGGTCCTGGGGGATGGCGGCTTCTTCCCAGCATTCTTTCACCAGATTGGCCTGCAAACTGATGCCCCGGGGTAATCCGCCCGCCACCAGGTGATCGAGCCGACCGGGAAACACCCGCCGTTGGACCGAGCGTCGACCTATCCACATGCGAAGTCCCCCGACATCGCGCACGAAGCCGTTGAGGTGTTGCCCAAAGGTGCGGATACCGAAATAGGGTGCTGCCGCCCGATCCATGACCGCCAGGGGCCGGGTGCGGCAATCGGCGATGACCGGATAGGACTCTCCATGCAGATGGTTGATGCTACCCTCCCGGACCAGTTCCCGGATCGCCAGATCGAGCGCCAGGCTGCGCGCCGCCTGGGTATCCAGATGAGCGGCCAGCCTCACCCCGGAGGGGGCGATGACAAAGATGTCGGTGAAGCGCCGCAACCGCTCAGCGAACTCCAGGCGGAGTCTCCCCACGGGTTTCCCGGCGATGCTCCAGGGTAAAAAGTGGGAAGGATCCCAGCCGTTACATTCGTGGATCCGGTCGAGAAAGCTCATGATGATTTGGTATCTCCAAACAACACAGGGGGCTCTCCGGGTTGGTAGGGACAAGGATTCGGCTCACGGTTTCATCGCCTTCAAACAACTATCGACCCCTGTTAGCAACAAATAGATCTGTCCGGTTTAGTAGCACATAAACTGTCCGCGTTGATGTGCGCGGTGGGAAGGCGCGAAGGGCGAGAGCCCGAAGCGAATTCCC
>JBPOHE010000113.1:0-4179 GCA_052035915.1 Pseudomonadota bacterium | reverse complement strand
GTTGTAACCCATACCTTACCGGAGTTTTCGATGACCTCCCAATCGCGCCCCTCGGGTGCCCCGCATGCGGGGCACCCGAGGGGAACCCAACTACTCAGTTTCTTACACCACTTCCTGGGACACTACCTTTGACTCTGGTCAGGTGGATGAAGAGAGGCGCAGCACGGCCTCCAAGGAGTATCTCATCCTGGTGGATTGGCTTCGGTATACCCACTGCGAATATATTTTCGGCTTCCGATTGATCGGGCTCGAGTATTCCGGGCATCGACTGGAAATGGCCGGTTTCGTTCTTCTTTGGAGAGCAATCGATCAGTATTGTTCTCCAAATGAGAACGAAAGCCCAAGATGCATGCGGAAAGGCTATCATGGCCTGGGCTCCGTCCCGGTAGGCCATAATCCGCTCCTCCTCATCCCAGAATCCGGATTCCCTATGCTGTTACCTCTCCTCATCGATGGGTTCATCCTGCGACGCTACCAACGCTTTCTGGCGGAGGGGCAGTCCCTGGACGGAGAACGCTGGCTGGCGCATTGCCCCAACACCGGCAGCATGAAAAGTTGCTGGAGGCCCGGGGCACCGGTCCAGATCAGCCAGGCGACGACCCCGGGGCGAAAACTGTCCTGGACCCTGGAACGTATCGACATGGGAGCGGGCTGGGTCGGGGTGCATACCGGACGGGTCAACGCCGTGGTGGCCGAGGCCATGGAGCAGGGGATATTGCAGGACCTGTCCAGCGGTGGGGAGCTAGTGCGCGAGGTTCGGGTCTCCCTGCCGCACCTCCCACCCGCCCGGCTGGATCTCCTGTTCCGACAAGCGGATCAACCGCTCCTGTATATGGAGGTCAAAAACGTCACCCTTCTGGAGGGGGAGGCCCTGTTGTTTCCGGATGCCGTCACCCTCCGGGGTCGCAAACATCTGGATATCCTCCTCGGATTGCACCGTCTGGGGCATCGGGCGAGGTTGGTATTGGCCCTGAATCGGCCCGAGGGTTCGTACTTCGCCCCGGCCTGGGACATCGATCCCCTCTACGCCGCGAGATTGCGGGAGGTGGCCTTGGCCGGGGTGGAGGTGGTTGCCCGACGCATCGCCCATGAGCCAGAAGGGATGCGGATGACCGAAGAAGTGCCGGTGGACCTGAGACCGCCGGGTTAAGAAGCTGTTTGGAAAGTCTCGTTACAGCCTCCGCGCCTCGGGGCCAAGGTCTGTGTCTGCGATTATTGTTCTCATTAAGAGAATAATATAGGCATTATTTATTTATTAGTTGCTAATTAGAGAACGATAATCGGGCCTTTCCGCTCGATGCCCGGGAGGCGAGGGTTTCCAAACAGATTCTAATAACCGCGGGAACGCAGATCGATGGCGTCCGGCATTCTATCCAACCTGAGGATACCGGTCAGGATTCCACCATCGGGAAGCAGCACCAACCAGCGAAAGCCGGGGGGAATGTTGTCCACCCCGAAATCGGCCTGAAGAGGGGTGAACTGGATACAGGTGGAGGGGGTGGCCAGGAAACGTTTGTTATTGGTCATCCGGTCATAGAGCTGATGGATATGACCGAACAACACGCATTGCACCTGCGGAAAGGCCTTCACCAAGGAGATCAGCCTGTCCCCATTTTCCACCGCCATGGTATCCAACCAGAGGCTGTCCACGGGGATCGGCTGGTGGTGCAGACAGATCAGGGTCGGCGTATCCGGATGCACCTTGAGGGTGTATCTCAACAATTCAATTTCCGTATCCCGTAACCGGCCGCCGTCGCCCCAGGGGATCACGGAGTCGAGAAACACCAGGAGCCAGCGGCCCTGGTTTACCACGAAGGGCATGGACACCCCGTCAGAACGCAAATAACGCTCCATCTCTTCCCGCACATCATGGTTTCCGGGAAGGCAGTAGACCGGCGCGCCGAATTGGGACAGACGTTTGCGAATCCTTACATAGCCTTCCGGACTGGCATCGTGCACCAGGTCACCGGTGGCGAGGATGAAATCGGGTGTGGGAAAACGCTCGCGGGCCAGCGCCAGCACTTGATCGAGGGAGTCCAGGGTATTGACGCCAAGGAGTCGTCCGCCGGGATCCGCAAAGACATGGGTATCGGTAATCTGTAAGGCCAACAGGCTTCCCGGCGGAAATTCGTCCCTGAATGCGGTTGTGGACACGCTCAACACCACTTAGCCAAATCTTAGGGTCCCAGGCCGAGAATTCACTGTTACCACGGCTTGTTACATGGACACCTATGATAGTCTAGTGCCGCAACCGCCACCAGCGGAAGACATGGGGGCCCGGGGATGACGCTGAACGAACTCAAATACATAGTCGCCGTCGGTAGGGAACGGCATTTTGGTCGCGCCGCCGAATCGTGCTTCGTGAGTCAACCGACCTTGAGCGTGGCGGTAAAAAAACTGGAAGAGGAACTCGGGGTCAGCCTGTTCGAACGAGGTAGCGGGGAGGTCGGGATCACGCCGATCGGACAACAGATCCTGCTCCAGGCCCAGCGTGTCCTGGAAGACATCGGCGCCATCAAGGAGATCGCCCGTCAAGGTCGGGACCAACTCTCCGGACAGCTGCGCCTGGGAGCCATCTATACCATCGCCCCTTACTTGTTGCCCCATCTGGTTCCCCTGTTGACCGAACTGGCACCCAAGATGCCGCTGGTGATCGAGGAGCATTTCACCGCCACCCTGCGGGAACGGCTGAAGTCCGGCGAACTGGATGTCATCATCATCGCCCTCCCTTTCGAGGAATCCGGGATCCTGACCGCTCTGCTGTATGAAGAACCCTTCGTGGTGGTCCTACCGAGCGGCCATCCTCTGACCCGGCAGGAAGGCATCAGCGCCGACGATCTGGCCCGGGAGGATTTACTCCTGCTCGGGGTCGGCCATTGTTTTCGCGAGCAGGTGCTGGCGGCCTGTCCCCAGTGTCGCCAGCTCACGAGCGACGCAAGCGGCGTTCATCGCAGCATCGAAGGCGGCTCCTTGGAAACCATCAGATACATGGTGGCCAGCGGTATTGGCGTGACCGTATTACCCTGTTCCGCCGTGGGGGCGGATCGCTTCTCGGAACGCCTGCTGTGCATCCGCCGCTTTGCCGGTCCGCCGCCCAGCCGCACCGTGGCCATCGCCTGGCGCAAGAGTTTTCCCCGGGTGCAGGTTATCCAGATCCTCCGCCAGGCCATTGCGGTAGCCCAGTCCTCCTGTGTCAGGGCGCTGATCGAGTCCTCTCCGGCAAGCGAGGGCCGGGATCCATTTCTATAGAAAGGAACTATCACCAGCATTGGAATAATTTACTTTCTGTGCCGATTTGAGGGCAGTATAGTGAAGGAGTCACAGCATGCACGTGACGTTCAACAAGTCTCTGGAGAGGAAGAATTTATGTCTCTGAAAGGCACCAAAACCGAAGAAAACCTCAAGTACGCCTTCGCCGGCGAATCTCAGGCCAACCGTCGTTATCTTTACTTCGCCTCCAAGGCCGATGTGGAAGGTTACAACGATGTCGCCGCCGTGTTCCGCTCCACCGCCGAGGGCGAAACCGGTCATGCCCATGGACATCTGGAGTATCTGGAGGAGGTCGGGGATCCGGCCACCGGTCTGCCCATCGGCGCCACCGCCGACAACCTCAAGGCTTCCATTGCCGGTGAGACCCACGAATACACCGACATGTATCCGGGCATGGCCAAGTCCGCCCGTGACGAAGGATTCGACGAGATCGCCGACTGGTTCGAGACCCTGGCCAAGGCCGAGCGCTCCCACGCCAACCGCTTCCAAAAGGCCCTGGATTCCCTGGGCAGTTGAGCCTTCTCATAGCCGGGCGTTTCGGCTCGGCTCTATGATTTCCCGGAGTTGGGAGTCCACACCCCCGTGGGCTCCCCCGGGGTGCGCCAAGAGCGTTCCGTCTTCTTTTCCCTTACCAGATTCGAGAGGTTGTCATGGCTGGTCCAGTGAGTTCAAAACGGGAAGGCAGTCTGGAGGCCCCCACTCGTCATGCGCTCGATTGGAAAAAGTCGGAGTTTTACGACTCCGCCGAACTCTACACCGAACTCGAGCGGGTGTTTCACATCTGCCACGGCTGCCGTCGTTGCGTCAGCCTCTGTAATGCCTTTCCCACCCTGTTCGATCTGGTCGACGCTTCATCCACCATGGAGGTCGATGGCGTCGACAAGAAGGATTACTGGAAGGTGGTGGATC
>JBPOHE010000110.1:0-36360 GCA_052035915.1 Pseudomonadota bacterium | reverse complement strand
TTACTCTCCGTGGTGCACTTGGAGGTTGAATCCGCCTGATAATCAGACAGGTTATCCGGCCGATAATCCGGTAGCCGACCTGAGGGATGGCACAGATACCAATCGCGTCAGTTTACAAACCAACTCGCCCCCCAACTGTACACCCTCGAACCATACCCTTACCCTGCGGGGCACCATGACCTCCGAGCTGGCGGATGTGAATATAGACAATGTGACCATCACCGGTGGAGGTGCCATGACATGCAGTAAATACTCTGGCAATCAATGTACCGGGGCAAACAAATTCAACTTGGCGAGTTCGCCCTGTTACCAGTGTGTGATGACTGGTGTCAGAGATACTGCGGGAACCCTCGCCGTGAGCACCTATAATGTGCCTATCAGTTGTTCATACCAGCAGGGAACTGGTCAGAACAGAACCTGTACCCTGTGCGAAATATCGGTGGATAACAGAGTGGAACCCTCCGGTTCCGTCCTTTCATCAGGTCTGAGTGGTGAAAGCACAACCTACAGTTTTTCGGTTGGAGAATCGGACGAGCTACGATCCATGAATCTTACCATCGCTGGCAGCAGCTTGACCTGCCCATATCGCATACCAGAGGTGGGAAATGGGGTTTCATGTACCACAACCTCCGGCGCTTGCCGTTAGATCGTACGGGAGTCGTTTCCTAGAGTATGGCAGGAAAGCGAATGAACAGAGCAGCAGGCTTTACCCTCATCGAACTCATGGTCGTGGCGGCCGTAGCCGCTATTCTGGCGGCCATAGCCTATTCCTCCTATCAGGATTCAGTGCGTAAATCGCGCCGGCAGGAGGCCATCAGCACCTTGCTCAACACCCAACTGCTACAGGAAAAGTGGCGGGCAAGCAACCCCGCTTATACCAATAATTTTGCCGATTTTGGCGGGGCGCCGTCGAATACCTACTATACCTTCACCCTACCAGCCGGCACGGCGACGGCCACGGCCTATACCATCAGGGCGACAGCGAAGTCTGGGACTACCCAGGTGAACGATAAAGGCCGCAACGGTACGAGCTGTTCCCAGATCGACGTTACCCAGAATAGTAAATCTCCGCTGGACTGCTTCAATTAACTGATCGCTTCAGCTAGCCAAACCACCTGTGTCCAGGCGGTAACCGTAACCGTGCAAGGTGGTGATATATATTCCGTGGCTTTCCAATTTCAGCTTGCGTCGCAGGCGTCCGATATACACGTCTACGGTGCGGGTTTCCAGATCGGCCGCGGTGCCCCAAACGTCCCTAAGCAGGGTCTCCCGAGATAAGAGTTCCCCGGCGTGCTGAAATAGGTAGCTGATCAGATGCAGTTCCAACGGAGTCATCGGGATCGGATGGTCGTATAAGGCCAGTTCGCCCTTCGCCACGTCGATCCGGTAGGGACCACAGGTTGGCGTTACGGCGATTTCCGCACTTCGCCCACGCAGCAGGGCCGTGATGCGCGCTCTTACCTCCGCCAGCCGCAGCGGTTTCACCACATAGTCGTTGGCGCCCATTTCCAAAGCCCTGACGATCAGTTGCTCATTGTCGTTGACACTTTCGATCAGGATCGGCAGGTCCCAGCCGTAGAGACGGCGCGCCAACCGGATCACAGTGTCCGCGTCCCCATCCGGGAGGCTCCAGTCAAGGACCAACAGGTCGAAGGCCTCATCTCTCAGGGCCGAGCAGATCGCCGCAATGCTGGTGAAGTGACAACACCCCCAACCCGCCTGGGTGAGGGTGGTCGTTACCAGATCGGTTAGCAACAAGTCGTCTTCCAATAGGGCTATACGGATGTTTCTTCTGTGGGATGAAGAAGGTTGAAGGGTGTGAGTGCCGTCCATTATTTACAAAAAATTTACAAATGCCCGCTGGTAAAGAAGACGATTATTATTTCAGTGCGTTAGGGAGAATTTCCCATGGCAGCGTTATATTATCGACGAGGTAAATTATAATTCCCACACCCAGCTAAGGATCAGCGCATTATTAGCACTGGGCTTAGCCTATCTGTTTGTGCGGCCCTGGTTCGATCATCTCCACCCGTAATCGAAAATCCCTTTCGTCTTCGTCGAGTGAACGAACCAGGAGTCGACCGGGGTCTATCGAGTTTCCTTCTTTCCGCGATACCATCCAACCAGGATGGTGCCACCCTTTCGCCCCTGGGATCTACTTGGAAACGCCGGCCAAGAATTGTGGGTTCTTTCTGCGAGGCTCCCTGATGATCTCCGAGCTTACGAGAACAATGGCGGCTCCAGGGGGAGCGGAGATCCTGCGTCCCAACCAGGGTCACTTTCAGGCGGTCATACATATTACGACTTTGTTTTACATTGTCGGCGGGTGAGGGACTGGCGCCTTCGTCCGCTCCAGGGTTCGGTACCATGAGAGAGATCCTGAACGACTCGGGGTTACTCGTGAGAGACAGGAGGGGCATCAGGGTTGGACCGACGGCCTGTCGCAGTCCCGGGGCTGGGCGCTTTACTCTGGATATTTGTTCTCATATCGAGAACAATTTATTGATAAGTTCTCGTATTGTGCTCGAAAAAAGAACGAGAAATGGCCATTTTCGGACAATGCCCGGAACCACTGAACGCCCCTGGCCAGGCCGCCTGGTCTTTCTCTCATCGGTAAATTCGGGACCAGCGCCCACCTCCGCCCAACCACTCAAAAACGCAAAATGTATTCAGAAACGCAGCAAAAGGTGGGCCACCACCTGATCGCCTCGACCGGGTACAGGAAGCGGCCGCTGCTGGTCAACGCCGTGAAACACGGCCTTCTGGGTATCTGCTATGCTGGCCTGACTCGCCGGCTCCTCGATGCCTGAATCCCGATCATCTGATGGTTCGCTCCGCTGCCGCCCTTTTCCTGCCAACCCTGACGCTCTCCAACCACTACGAGGGCCGTTGTGACGAAATGTTGCATCGGCAGATCGAGGTGGTGCCCGGCCTCCAATCCGAGCCGTATCTTGTGGCCCTGATCGAGGCCATCCTGTCCGAGGTTCCGCGGCTCAAGACTTACGGGGACGTCCTGGACTCGCTCGATGACTGAGCCGGAACCCCGCGACGAAAAGAGGCGGATGGACCCGAGGGAACCACTGGACCTGGCTATCGACCGCTCCCTGGGCCCATTGCTCGGCCAATTGGCGTTGGGGGTCGCCGCCGGTTTTCTGGTCATTCTCGTCACATGCCTGACGCTATTGCCAGACCTCGACCAGGGCTCGCCCTCAGAGTTGTTCGCGGTGACGGTGCTGATGTTTGGAGTCACCCTATTCCTGCCCTGGTTCAACTGGCAGTTCGCTCCCCAGAGGTTCAGAGGGCTCCTCGGCTTCCTGGCGGTCATTCTGATGCTCAATATCATGATCTCGGCCTGGCTGTTGGGTCGGCTCAATTTGTGGAAACTTCCCCTGGCGGGGGTGACCATGGCCCTGCTGCTGGTGGCGCTGGAGTGGCGGGCGCCACCCCAGCCGCGGCGGATTTGGGGTATGACGCGACCACAACTGGCCTTGGTGGGCATCTTCCTGGCGTTCCTGGTCATGGTGAGCCTGCTGACCTGGCTCGGTCCAGGCCGTCTGCCGCAGGCCGACGGCCTGCTGCTGAATGCCATCAATTCCGCGATCGCCGTCTGTCTGGTCTGGGGCATCGGGCTGGTCAACATACGCCTTGGCCGCTCCATCGAGCAGATCCGGCAGTATCTGATCAACGCCATCCTCGCTACCTCTATCATGGCCGCCGCCGCTTACGCCCTGTTCCTGCCGTGGACTGCGATGCACGGTCAAGAGGCCTTCTCCAGTGTCTCCGTGGCTGCCCTCCTCGCCACGATTCCCGTGGTGGCCGCTCTCTATTATGTTCAGAGGCCGATAGGTCATCGATTGCCGGTGTTTCTGCTGGTGGCCTGTTTGCTCTGGTCATTCGTGGCCGGGCAATCCCATACCTCGCTCTATGTGACCCACCTGGTTATTGGCAGCCTGATTGTCGGCCTGTTGCTACCGGCGCGACGCTGGTGGCTGGCGACGGGTCTGTTCGGCCTTCTGCTGGCCGCCATGGTCTTCGCCCCAGGTGACGAGCCCAGATTCCTCATCATGCATGGCCTTGCGAGCAGCCTGCTGTTCGCACTGTCACTGTGGCTCAACCGGCGCCTCGAAGCACTCGCGGCACCCGGCCAGGCCAGCGAGGAGAGTGCCATCCGCTCCCCCGTCGTCAGTGCCGCCCATAGTCACCTCTGCCTGCGCATCGGTCTGGGTACGGTCCTGGCCGTGATGCTGTTGGGCGGCGTCTTGATCTACGGCGGGCACCTGATCGAGCGCGTCCACACCCAAGAGAAGGCTGAGCTGGAGGCACAGTTTCTGGCCAGCAACCTGTCGAGACTCTTGAGGAGCGTAGAGCAGGTCATAGGGGCCTTCGACGACCTGCCCCTGGAATCCATCGCCTCGGAATCCGCCTTTGAACAACAGATCAGCGACATCGCCCAGCTGATGGCCCCGGGAACCGTCTTGCAATGGGCACCCCACGCCGTAGTGCGCTACATCCATCCCCTGGCGGGCAACGAAAAGGCGGTCGGCCATGACCTGCTGGCCGACCCCAATCGGCGCAGTGACATCCAGCTCAACATCACGACGGGAATGCAGCGCTGGTCGGGGCCTTTCCCGTTGGTACAGGGTGGCATTGGAATGGCGTATGGATCACCGGTCTTCGAAGATGCCTCCCGTCCGTCAGAGCAGACGTTCGAAGGCTTGGTCATCAGCCTGCTCACCTTTCCAGAGGTTTTGGAGCCACTCATGGCCGATATCCATGGGTATGTCTTCCGGGTGTGGATCGGCACTGACAACCATGCCCCGGTTCAAGTCTGGGGCGCCAGGTCCACGACGGCGGCACTCACAGGTGAGGCATCGTTTGAGGGCCAGGCCCGGCTTGGGTTCCAGCCGAAGCAGGACTATGAACATGCCCGAATCGTGACGACCAAAGGGTATTCGCCGCCACATACGTTGCAGATCGAGGTGAGAGCCCAACCCCTCTCCCCGGCCCACGTAAGCCGTCTGCTCGACCGATTCCAGATCCTGATCATCGTTGCGGCCTTGCTGGGCTGGCTGGCCCATTTCGCTTCCCGCAGCCGATTGGAGCACCGCGCCCTGAGGCAGTTGGGGCAAGAACTCGAACAGACGCGGCAGGTTCTTGAGCACAGCGCCATGGCCAACATGCTTTTCGATGAATTCGGTAATGTCGTCTGGCTGAACCCACAGGCCAGCAAGGTGTTTCGCGCTACCAGCGAGCAACTCCGCGGCCTGAACTTCTTGACGGACCCGTTGTGGTGCAAACAGGGTTGGACCGACCTGGCGCGATCCACCCTCGAAAACGGGCAGGAGCATATCATCGACTACCAGGGCAGCGGCAGTATCGGCCAACCCCTTGACGTGCAATTCAAATTCAACCGGGTCCGGTTCTCTCGGGGGAATCACCTGCTGATCCAAGGGATCGACCTCAGCGAGATCCACGCCGCCCAATGGCTGATCGCGGAGGGGAAGCTTTGGTACCAAAAGCTCTTCGATGAATCTCCCGATGCCTATTTCATTACCGCCCATGAATCAGCCCAGGTCATCGAATGCAACGCAGCGGCCCTTACCCTGCTGCGGGCTCGGCCTGAGCAAGTCATAGGTACAACCCCGTCTGCATGGGTGCCGGAGTTCCAGCCCGATGGCCGCCGCTCGCAGGAGTTGGTGGCGAAACATATCCGGGCCGTTCTGGAGATGGGTCAGAGCCGCTTTGAAATTCTGATTCGTCGTCTGGATGGCTCCGAGGTATGGCTCGATACCTTTGCCACTTCGACATCCCGCAGCGGGGAGCTGGTGCTGCTGGTGAACTGCCGCGACATCAGTGATCGCAAGCAGATCGAGATCGCGCTGCGGGATAGCGAGAATCTCTTGCGCCAAGTCATTGAGGCCACCTGGGACGGGGTGTGGAACTGGGACCTGACAACGGGAAAGGCCGACCTGTCCGAGCGCTATTACCAGATAGTCGGCTACCAGCGCGGGGAAGTGGAGCCGGACCTGGCCTTCTTGCGGACTTTGGTGCACCCCGACGACTGGGAACAGGTCTACGCCAGTGTTTCGGCCAGCCTGCGCGGCGAGATCGAAATCAGTGACCTGGAGTACCGTGTGCTGACCAAGACCGGCGAAGTCCGCTGGGTGATGGGGCGAGGCAAGGTGATAGATCGGGGCACGAACGGCGAGCCCCTGCGCATGGCGGGTACGCTCGCGGATATAAGCGACCGCAAAAACGTAGAGCAGGCCCTTCTACAAAACAACCGGCTCCTGGCACTGAGCCTCAAGGCCGCGGGCCTGTACTCGTTCCTGATCGACGTCACCAGTATGACCGCGGTATGGGACGAGCGCAGGTTCGAGCTTTTCGGAGTGCCGCCCGAGGAGCGTTTCAACCCTGTCCCCTACGCTTATTGGCGCGCCCGCCTCCACCCAGAGGATGTCGACCTGATGGAGAGCCATGTCCGCCGGGCCATCGAATCGGGTGAGGATTATCACCAGGATTACCGCATTGTTTCGCGTGGCGGCGAGATCCGCCACTTGGACGGATGGGCGCTGGCCATAGGGGATACGGGCGGACGGACGACCCATGTCCTGGGTGTCGATCAAGACATCACCGAACGCAAGCACCTGGAGCAACACAATGCCCAGTTGGCCATCCTGTTCCAAGAAGCGCGGGATTTTGCCGGTATTGCGGACTTCGAAGGCCGGGTGCTGTTCATGAACCCGGCGGCGCTACGTCTGCTGGGGCTCCCGGAGGACAGCAACCTCAGTAAGATGCACATCACCGATTTCGTGTCTGGCGAGGACCTGGAGTTGCTCACCCGGGTGATCCTCCCGGCTCTGTTCGGCGTGGGACATTGGGAAGGCCAGCTCAACCTTCGACACCAGGACGGTTCAAAGATCCCAGTCGCCCATAGCTCTGTCCTGCATCGGAACTCCCAGGGTCACCCTCTCTATCTCTCCACTCTCATGCACGACATGCGGGAAGAGAGAGCCATCCAACTGGCCCTGAGCGCGGCCAAGCAGGCGGCCGAGGCGGCCAACGTGGCCAAAAGCGAGTTCCTGGCCAACATGTCCCACGAGATTCGCACGCCGCTGAACGCCGTGATGGGGTTCCTGCAAATGCTGCGAAAGACCCCCATAGACAAGCGGCAGATGAACTATGTCGACAAGGCCTATAGCTCGTCTGTGGTGCTGAACAGCCTGCTCAGTGACATTTTGGATTTTTCCAGGATCGAGGCTGGGATGCTGGAGATCAACCTGGCGCCCTTCAGCCTGCGTTTGCTGCTGGACAGCATGCAGACCTTGCTGACTAAGAAAGCGGAGTCCAAGGGCCTCATACTTGAGGTAAGGGTAGCCAAGGATTGCCCGGACATCCTAAGGAGCGATGAGGTCCGTATTTCACAAGTGCTGCTCAACCTGATCGGAAACGCGATCAAGTTCACCGAGGTGGGGGCGGTGGATGTCTTCGTATCTGTCCAGGCACCGACCCGGCTGCCTGCCGTGACCCTGAGATTCGAAGTGCGCGATACCGGCATCGGCATCCCGCCAGATCAGCAGGAGCGGATTTTCGATCGTTTCTCCCAGGCCGATAACAGCATCACCCGTCGCTACGGTGGCAGCGGACTGGGTCTGTCGATCTCCCGCAGCTTGGTGCGGATGCTGGGTGGGAGGATCGGGGTGGAATCCACCCCGGGGAAAGGCAGTTGCTTCTGGTTTGATCTGACGCTGGAGCAAGGCCCGGATGGGCCGGCCACTACGCCGCCCGCAGCCTTGCCGAAGGGCGCGGAGAACTCGACGTTCGCCACCGTAAATTTGAATGGGATGCGCATTCTGGTCGCCGAGGACAACCAGATCAATCAAGAAGTGATGGCTGATTTATTGGAAACGATGGGCGCAGAGGTGGAGGTTGTGGCAGATGGCCGGGAGGCCCTGGCTCGAGTCTCCTCCTCAGAGTTACCTTTCGACCTGATTTTCATGGACCTGCAAATGCCAGAGATGGGCGGGATTGAGGCCACCCGTCTCTTGCGCCGGGAGCACAGTGTCTCTGACCTGCCAATCGTTGCCTTGACCGCCAATGTCAGGGAGCAGGCCCGGGAGGATTGCTTCGCGGTTGGCATGAACGATTTCCTCTCCAAGCCGGTCTCGCATGTCGACCTGCAACGGCTGGTCCAGAAATACGCTAACCACAGGTTGATGCCACCAGAGTCCCACCCGACACCCCAACCCCTGGAGGTAAACCCGGAGGGTTTCGACCTGTCTGGGGCCATCGCTCGTCTGGATGGTAAACCAGCCACCTACGTCCGGCTAGCCAGGTTGTTCCTGGACAGCATTGACACGGCCCTGACCAACCTCGGCAGGATGACCCTGATGAGCGCTGACTCGGAGGAGGAGACCTTGAAGGCGACAAGGATGCTGCACGCCCTGCGTGGCAGTGCCCTGACCTTGGGAGCGCTGGAACTGGCCGGCCTGCTGCATGATACCGAGACGATCCTGAGCCAGGGTGAACCTATCGATCGCAGTGCCCTCGTCGCCAGGTTGGACGAGGTGGCCAAACGCGCCACGGCGACGTTACGCGAGGTGCTGGAGCGACTCGCCCCCGGCTCCAACCCCAGGGCATGAGTAAGGAGGCCTGTGGCCGAACCTCCCTGGCTCGGTCCAAGACCTTCGTACCCTCCTGCAACACTTCTGTTGGGGTCATCCCAGCCCCCCTTTCGATCAAGAGATGCAACCGGACAACTCAGGTGCTCCAGGCCCGGGCAGTCTGGTTGCTTTCCAGGCTGACACCTGGGGAAGCCCATTCGCCCCGGCTTGACAGCCGTACATCAGGGACTTATCGTGCACCGGCCTTGCGGCTGGCGCGGAACGCCACCCTCCTGATCCGCTGTTTCGTATCTAGTCGAGGAGATTCCGCTCCCCTCCCGTCCATGAGGGGCGGCCTCGTCCCCTAAGGTGGCTCTTGGTTCAGGTTATCCTCTCCCGATCCCGCTATGTCTTATCTCGTTCTGGCTCGCAAATGGCGTCCCCGTCTGTTTTCCCAGATGGTGGGGCAGGAACACGTGGTGCGTCCCCTGGTCAACGCCATTGCCAATGATCGGCTGCATCACGCCTATCTGTTCTCGGGTACGCGGGGGGTCGGCAAGACGACCCTGGCGAGGATCTTCGCCAAGGCGGTCAATTGCGAGGTCGGTCTGAGTCCCGAACCCTGTGGGCAGTGCTCGACCTGCCGGGAGATCGACGAAGGTCGATACGTGGATCTGCTCGAGGTGGATGCCGCTTCCCGCACCAAGGTCGAACAGACCAGGGAATTGTTGGAAAACGTGCCCTATTCCCCGGTGCGGGGCCGATTCAAGGTGTACCTCATCGACGAGGTGCATATGTTTTCCGGTCACAGCTTCAATGCGCTTTTGAAAACCCTCGAAGAGCCGCCGGAGCATGTGAAATTTCTGCTGGCGACCACGGACCCGCAAAAGCTGCCGGTGACCGTGTTGTCCCGCTGCCTACAGTTCCATCTGAAACGTCTCTCCTTCGAACAGATTCATTCCCAATTGCAACACATCATCAAGGCGGAGGGAGTGACGACCGAGCCCCAGGCCCTGAAACGTCTGGCGCGGGCGGCGGATGGCTCCATGCGGGATGCCTTGAGTCTGTTGGACCAGGCCATTGTCTTTGGTGGTGGTCAGGTGCTGGAGGCGGATGTGGTGGCCATGCTCGGCGGCCTCACCCAGGACCAGATCGCGGGATTATTCAATGCCCTGGTCGACCGGGACGGCAAAGGGGTGCTGCGTGCCATCGCCACCATAGATGAGTATGGGGTGGACTTTGGCCAGGTGCTCCAGGAGTTGTTGAGCCTCTTGCACCAGGTGGCCGTCTTCCAGGCACTGCCGGAGTCCTTGGAATACCTCGAAGGGGATACCGAGTTGCTGAGGTCGGTCGCTTCCCGATTGACCCCCGAGGATATCCAGTTGTATTACCAGATCGGACTGGTCGGTCAACGGGATTTGCCCCTGGCGCCGGACCCCAGGAGCGGCCTCGAAATGGTGGTCTTGCGGATGCTGGCCTTCAGACCGGAGCCGTCCTTGATGGAGCCAGTGCCCATGGCGGTGTCCCGACCGCCGACGGCCCAAGTCAAGGCCGCCGCGGCTTCCCCCAGTGGTCAGGCCGCCCAGACCCAAACCAGGGTTCGGCCCACGCCCCTCACGCCGGTTCCCCAGCCATCCCAAGCCGTACCCCCGGTCGGGGGACCGGAACCGCCGGCCGCCACGACGGCGCCCAGGTTGGAGCTGCGAGGACCCGGGAGTTGGCGCCGATTCGTCAGCTCCTTGCGCCTCGGCGGCGTGGCCACCCAGTTGGCCAACAATTGTGAGTTGGTTTCCTGGGACGGTCAGAGTCTGGAATTACGCCTGGACCCCGCCAGCCAGCATCTGCGCGTCGCCAGCGCGGAGAAGCGCCTGTTCGAGGCGATGCGGGAGGCCCTGGGCGGCGAGGTGAAGATCCAACTTAAGGTCGAGGTCCCCCAAAGCGAGACTCCGGCTCAGACCAGTCGTCGGCTGGGTGAGGAGCGGCAGCGTTCGGCCGAGGAAAGCATCGCCCGGGACCCTCTGGTGCAGGAACTGACCCGAACCTTCGGTGCCAAGATCCTGCCCGGCAGCCTCAAACCCATGGGACCCGACCCGGAACAGAATATCTAATCAAAACAATATCTTTCAGAGGAGAAATCGATGATTCCGAAAAACGCCTTGGGCAACATCATGAAGCAGGCGCAGCGTATGCAGGAAGAACTGCAAAAGGTGCAGGAGCAGATGGCGCAGCAGGAAACCACGGGTGAGGCCGGCGGCGGTCTGGTCAAGGTGACCCTGAACGGTCGTCACGAAGCGCGGCGAGTGAGCCTCGATCCGAGCCTGTTGCAGGAAGATCCGGAGATGTTGGAAGACTTGGTGGCGGCCGCCATCAACGATGCCGTGCATCGCATTGCCGCCAAGACCCAGGAGAGCATGGGCCATCTGACCTCGGGCATGGGTTTGCCTCCCGGTCTCAAACTCCCCTTTTAGCCGCGATGGCCGAAAAACCGCTGTTGAATCAACTCATGGAGGCCTTGCGCTGCCTGCCCGGCGTGGGTCCCAAGTCGGCGCAACGGATGGCCTTCTATCTCCTCGAACGGGATCGTGCCGGAGGACGGCGGTTGGCTCAGGTGCTGGAAGAGGCCATGGCGCGCATCGGCCATTGCCGGCGTTGTCGAACCCTCACCGAGGCCGATGTCTGCGCCCTCTGTGCCAATCCGAACCGGGATCCCGCCAGCCTCTGCGTGGTCGAAACGCCGAGCGAAATGGTGGCGATCGAGCAGGCGATCAATTTCTCCGGCCAGTATTTCATCCTCGGCGGACGACTTTCACCCCTGGACGGCATCGGACCCAAGGAACTGGGGCTGGACCAACTGGAGCAGAGATTCCGTGACGCTGAAGTCAAGGAACTCATCCTGGCTACCAATCCCACGGTGGAAGGGGAAGTGACGGCCCAATACATCGCGGATATGGCCAGGGCCAAGGGTATCCGTGTGACTCGCATTGCCCATGGGGTGCCCCTGGGAGGTGAGTTGGAGTATCTGGATGGCGGCACCCTCTCCCACGCCTTCGCCTGGCGAACCGAGCTGAAATAGACCAACACCGCTCGCCGCTCCCTCATGAGCGGTGTCGGTCGACAGCCGTCCGTCCACCTCACTCTCTCACTGTTGTTCAGTGGCCCCAAGCTGGGTTGAGGATCGAAACCCAGCGTTGCGTAGTTTTTTGGCCTTTGCTGTCGGGCGCTCCCGGGCCAGAGCCCTTGTAGCCGATTTTCTGTTCTCTAAAAGAGAACAATAACCTTTATATTAGCCGTTCAGTTCTCCTGATAAGAACAAAATTTGGCTATTTTTCGTCGATGCCCGGAAGGATTCCGGGCCAAGCCGAGCTTGGCGGACTCTTTGAGATTCTGGTGCCGCTTCTTCTGCCGCACGCGCGGCGGGAAAGCTCCGGGGGCTCATCCTTCCGCCCGGGTCGGGGCCGCGCAGAGTCGTTGCGCCGCCTGTTCGGCCTGATCCAGGTTGTGCTGTCGCAGGCGATTGAGGAGTTCGAGCAGGGCCGGGTCACCGAAGATCTTGCGGTAATAGTCCTCGTAATGCTCCTGCACCGACCGCGCCCGCTCCACCAGCCCCTCGTAATCGCACCAGAGGATGTAGGGGCTATAGGGAATCTCCTCCTTGAGGGGCACCTCCTCGCTGATGACGATCACGCCGCAAAGCAGGGCCGGCAGTACCCGCAACTCCTCGAAGGTATGGTGGTGATCGGTCTGGTGGACGTTGATCAGGATTTTCGTGTCCAGGTAGAGCCGCCGCAGCCGTTCCTGGTCATAGACGTGATTGACATTCAGCACCGGCAGACCGGCGTCCTGACTCCGTTCGAGAAAGGCCCGCCGGCGCGCTGGCCTGGTATCGGCAAAGAGGGTGATGAGTCCGAGGTGACGCTGGTGGTGGCCAAAATCCGGCGCATAGAGCAATGGATGCAGCAGGATGGTCCGCCGCAGATAGTCCTCGAAGCGTCCAGAGGCTTCGATGTTGACGAGATTCGGTCGGCTGTATTCGATGACCAGATCGAGTTGCCGCAGGTAGTCGTAGCGGTCGATGCGCACCAGATACCGATCTTTCCCGCCCTGGATGGGAATTTTCCCAGGCAGGGCACCGAAACTGTCGCGACCTCCCGGTTTCACCAGGCTGTGCTCGAACTGGAGATCGATGCGGAGGGTCGGGAGACCATTATCGAAGTCGTCTGGGTAGTCGCCGAACACCAGGTTCAAGGGGCGTCCCTGGCGGTAAAAGCTCTGGGTGACGAGATCGACACAATACAGATAGTAGGCCCGGATGAACCGAGTATGTCTTGGGTTGTAGGCGAGGCCGAGAGGGCCGCGGCGTTCGCGGCGCAATCCGCGTCGATCCAGCCAGTCCCTGAGTAAGTTGAGCCAGTGCTTCATCGGTCGGCGGCCCGTTCACAGCCTGTCTTCCGGCGCCAGGGTTTTCCCCAGGCGACCGTTCAACCCATCGACCAGGCCACGCCAGATCGCCAGCCCCCGCCGCGGTCGGCTCAGGGCGACCAGGGCGCCCCGCAGCAGCTTTTTCCCCGCGATCATCAGGGCCGTCATCAGGCCGGCGTGCCGCCTGGCCAGCCGGATCTCGTTGCGCGCCCGGTAGTAATGCAACACATCCTCGACACCCTCGCGCCCGCGATGACTTCCGCCACCGCCATGGCGGAGCTGGGCCCGGGGCACCAGATAGCCGGGTACGCCCAGGTCACGCAGGCGATAGCAGTAATCGATTTCTTCGCAATACATGAACCAGTCCTCATCCAACCAGCCGTGGCCTTCGATCAGACTGAGCGGCAGGAAAAGACAACTCCCCGGGACGGCGCCGACGCGAATGGATCTCTGCGTCATCCACTCCTGGGGCACGAGGAGTTCCGCGTCGCGTTGGAAGGCCTGTGGCCGACCCCAAGGATCCAGATACTTCCGCGGGAAATTCAATCGCATGCGGCCCTCTTCCGTTGGCCACCAGGGCAGACCACCGTAAATCGCCTCGCCATGGTGCCGCCAGGCCTCCACCAGGGCACTCAACATCCGGGGCGCGACCTGGGTATCGCTGTTGAGCAAACAGATCGCTTCGGCGCCCCAGGCGCGGGCCTGGAGGAAAGCGAGCCGATGGCCGCCAGCGAAACCGAGATTGTCCCGGCTCGGGATAAGGTGCAACCCGGGATGGGCCTGGCGCAAGCGCACCAGGCTGTCGTCTTGGGAGGCGTTGTCGACCACCAGAAGGCGGGCGTTGGGATACTCGCTGTCCCGGAGCGAATCCAGGCACCTCAGGGTGTCCTCGGGGGTGTTCCAGTTGAGGATCGAAACCACGACGAGCGGCACGGCCTGGGTTGGGGGAAAATCGGAGGAGGTGGTCGCGGCCATGGCTATCCGGTCAGCTCGGGTGGATCATCTGTTGTCGACAGGGACTGTGTGCGCTCGCCGGCCTTTCTCTCCAGGCGGGCCAACCAGGGACCACCACCAGGATTGAAAAACATAGCCCCAAGGCCCCTTCATTATTGCTTTTCCAGGAGCCGAATCCATGTCCTACCAGTTTCCTTCCCCCGAAGCGGCCTTGACGGTTCTGGCCGATCAAAACGACCCTCAATGGGGGGCCGCTTTTGCCTATCTGGTCGCGCATCCCGCAACCGCCGCCTTGATGCTGGAGGTATTTCAGGAAACCCTCGATCAACTGGGAGTAACCCCAAGCGGTCGGGACCCGACCAGCGGTGAGCCGATCTATACCCTGGAAGACATTGCCCGCGCCCTGGGGGTGAGTGTCAAGGACATCGAGCCGGGCTAGAAGGTCGATGCATCAAAATGATTACAAGCTATTTCGTTCGGCCTGGGCCTGTCGAAGGCGAGTCGCGGGGGGGGTGCTCTCGCGGTTCGACAAGCTCACCGCGAAAGATAACCGGTTTGGCGGAACGATCTACGAGTCTCCGGGCCTGGATCAGGGGCTCATTGCCGTGGCGCTCATGGGGGCTCATCGGCTTGGTACGTCAATAGATTTGAAATCGCTTCTATACTAATTGTTATGGAGTGAGAGCGACAGGGAGGTGAATCCCTGCCGAGTCGATTCGAGCCGCGGGATGTAGTTTCAGGGACGGACTGATTGTCGGGGTACCCTTTTCTGGTGGGGAGGGCGTTGGGGATGTTGCGACCCAAAACTGAACACCATGGTCACTCGGCTGGTTTGATCAGGAAGATCCTGCGTTTTTTCGTCACCTCCAAACTCACGCCTTTGCTGGTGGCGGCCGCCCTGTTGTTGGGAAGTGGGGCGGTGCTGTTGCTGCCCCGGGAAGAAGAACCCCAGATCGTCGTCCCTGTCATCGACGTCTTTGTGCAGATGCCGGGCGCCTCGGCCAAGGAAGTGGAACAGCGGGTAACCAAGCCGCTGGAAAAACTGCTCTGGGAGATCCCGGGCGTCGAGTACATCTATTCCACTTCCGCCCCCGGCGAATCCCTGACCAGCGTCCGCTTTCTGGTGGGGGAGAACGAAGAAAGGTCGATCGTCCGCCTCAACCAGAAGGTCTTCGCCCATCTCGACCGGATACCACCCGGGGCCTCGCCACCGCTCATCAAACCCAGGCGTATCGACGATGTGCCCATTCTGGCCCTGACCTTTCATAGCCGGATTTTGGATCACTATGCCCTGCGTCGCCTCGCCGCCGAGGTGGACGATGCCATCAAGGAGGTGCCGGACGTTTCCGAGACCACGCTGATCGGTGGTCAACGGCGACAGGTGCGGGTCGAGCTGGATGCCACCCGCCTGACCGCCTACCAGTTGGACCCGAGTCATGTGCTGCGGATGCTGGAGGCCGCCAACCAGCAGACCAGGGCCGGGAGTTTTCCGCGACAGAACCAGGAAGTGCTGGTGGAGACCGGCGGCTTTTTGACCGACAGCCACCAGGTCGGTTCGGTAGTGGTGGGTGTTTTCCATGGCCAGTTGGTCTATCTCCGGGATGTGGCCGAGATTCGGGACGGCCCGGAAGAACCGGTCACCTATGTCTTTTTTGGCCGGGGTCGTCAGGCCCCGGGTCCTGTGGCCGCTGGCGATCCCGGCATGGAAGAACCCGCGGTCACCATCGCGATTGCCAAGCGCAAGGACACCAACGCCATAGATGTCGCGGAGGCGGTGCTGAAAAAGGTGCATCTGTTGGAAGGCCGCCTGATCCCCGAGGGCGTGGACATGACCGTCACCCGACATTACGGCCACACCGCGGCCGACAAGTCCAACGAATTGCTGTTCCACATGGCCCTGGCGGTGGTGGGGGTGAGCCTGTTGATCGCCCTGGCCCTGGGTTGGCGCGGCTCGCTGGTGGTCGCGGTCGCTATCCCGGTGACCCTGGCGATGACCCTGGCGACCTTCTATGTGCTGGGGTTCACCTTGAACCGGGTGACTCTGTTCGCGCTGATCTTTTCCATCGGTATCCTGGTGGATGACCCCATCGTGGATGTGGAGAACATCGTCCGTCACTTCCGTCTGCCGGAGAATCATGGGCGACCTCTCGCCGAAGTGGTCATCGAGGCCGTCAACGAGGTGCGTAGCCCCTTGATTCTGGCCACCTTCACCGTCATCGCCGCGGTCTTGCCCATGGCCTTCGTGAGTGGGCTGATGGGGCCCTACATGCGCCCGATCCCCATCGGCTCCTCGGCGGCGATGCTGTTTTCCATGGCGGTGTCCTTCATGATCACCCCTTGGGCCGCCCATCGCCTCCTGGCCCAATACATGCGTCGCCATGCCGGTCAACCCGTGCAAGAGACCGAGGATTGGAGTACCCGACTCTATCGCCGGCTGATGACGCCGCTGATCGGGCATACGCTGCGCTCGCTGCTGTTTCTCACCCTGATCAGCCTGATGCTGGCAGGGGCGGTGGGCATGCTGTTCACCCAGAGCGTCAAGGTGAAGATGCTGCCCTACGACAACAAAAGCGAGCTCCAGATCATCCTCGACATGGACGAAGGGACCACCCTGGAGCATACCGCCCAGGTGGCCCGGGCCATCGCCGCGGTGGTGCGGCAAGAGCCTGAGGTGATCGACTATCAGATCTATGCCGGAACCGCCGCGCCCTACAACTTCAACGGCCTGGTGCGGCATTACTTCCTGCGGCGGGGACCGAACGTGGCGGATATCCAGGTCAACCTTATCTCTCGTCACGACCGCGACAGCCAGAGCCACGAGATCGCCAAACGGGTGCGCGAGCGCATCGGCCCCCTGGCCAGGGAATACAACGCCCGCATCAAGGTAGCCGAGGTACCGCCGGGTCCGCCGGTGCTACAGACCCTGGTGGCGGAGGTCTACGGCCAGGATTACGGGGAGCAGATCGAAAACGCGCGCCACATCCGGGAGATGTTCGAGCACACCGATGGAGTGGTGGACGTGGATTGGTACGTGGATGCCGATCAGCCCAAGTTGATCTTCCGCTTCGACCAGGAAAAGGCCGCCCTGCACGGCATCCGCGCCGAGCAGATCGCCGAGGTGGTGAAGATCGCCCAGGCCGGCGTCGGCGCCGGGCTGCTGCACCTGCCCGAGGAAAAAGAGGATGTGGTGATCCTGCTGCGCCTGCCGATCGGCCAACGCTCCAATGTCTCCGACATGAGGCCTCTGCCGGTGGCGACCCAGGATGGTCGCCATGTGCCCCTCGGGGAGTTGGTGCGGCTGGTGCCGAGCCAGTCCGAAAAGAGCATCTATCGCAAAAATCTGTTGCCGGTGGTCTATGTCACCGGCGATGTGGCCGGGGCACAGGAAAGTCCGGTCTACGCCATTCTCAAACTGAACCAGGCCCTGGCTTCATTCGTGCCCGTCGGTTCCGGAACCGGGCAACCCATCGAGATCTGGAGCACCCGCCAACCCTTCTCCACCCTGGAGCCGTCGATGAAATGGGATGGGGAGTGGCATATCACCTACGAAGTGTTCCGGGATCTGGGCTTCGCCTTCGCCGTGGTGCTGATCCTGATCTATATCCTGGTGGTGGGCTGGTTCCGCAGTTTCCGCACCCCCTTCATCATCATGGCCGCCATTCCCTTCTCCCTGGTGGGCATACTGCCCGCTCACTGGGCCCTGGGGGCCTTTTTTACCGCCACCTCCATGATCGGGTTTATCGCCGGCGCCGGGATCGTGGTGCGCAACTCCATCATCCTGGTGGACTTCATCCACTTGCGACTGCGTCAAGGGATGCCGCTGGCCGAGGCGGTGGTGGACGCCGGGGCCATCCGGTTTCGGCCCATGATGTTGACCGCCGCCGCGGTGATCGTGGGCGGCAGCGTGATCCTCTTCGATCCCATCTTTCAGGGCCTGGCTATCTCCCTCATGGCGGGCGAGGTGGCCTCCCTCTTGCTGTCACGGCTGGCGGTGCCGGTGATCTTCTATCTCTGGATGAGTAAGATCATGCCTCACCGGGTGCATCGCCATGGTCGAGTCCGCGTCCCGCATCCGGCGGAGAAAGCGGCGGAGGGGGAAAACCAGGAAGCGGACAAGGCGGGGAAGGCCGAATGATGGCCGGAATGCCTTGGTGATCTCCGGGGATGGGGCGAAATGGCCTCAGATTCGTTCTTTTTCAGAGAACAATAGCGCTCACAAAGAAGCATTTGTTCTTACATAGAGAACGTTTGGGGGCATTTTTCAAGCCCTGCCCGGAGCCCGGTAGATATCGTTCTCCGAATCAACTCCCATCCAGCGCCGGATTGAAGTCCGGAGCGCCATGGAAATCAATGACATCTTGTAAAAGAGGGGATGGGCTCAAACTCCAAGTGCACCACTGAGGACAGGAGGGTATGCCGAGGGATCCGGAAGGATGGGTTTACCCAAACCAAATCCTGAAGGAGCCTCGTCAGGCGATCTTCTTGTATCTTACCAGGCGAACTTCACCCGGGAACTCGATGCGCGACAACTCATCGAGCATCCATTCCTGCACCTCGGCGGCCTTCCCACCACCCGAGCCGGCGCCAATCAGAGGCAAGGCCACCGACGCATAACCCTGGCTGTTCACCAACGCCATGGCGCTACGCACGGATTTGCGAATAGACCGCTCCGATGAACGCCAGAGCATATTGATTCCCGCCACATGGATGATGGCACGGTATGGCAACCGGCCCGCGCTCGTCGCCACCGCACTACCCAAGGGGAGAATGCCTTTGCGACCGAGTTCCCGGAAAGGTTGCAGACCGGCCCGGCGTTTGATCGCGCCAGAGACCCCTTGTGGTAGCAAGAGCCACCAGGGGATGATATTTCGATTCCAGGCGTTGACTATGACATCCACCTGTTGCTGCAAGAGATCACCCTCGACCAATCGAAGCTCCATTCGCTCTCTCCCGCATGTACATCTGGCAACTCATTATCTGATTAGCGCGTTACCTCAGCCAACTCGTCATACCGGTCAGCCGGAATGACGGCACCTCTCTTTCTGAACATGGCCTGATTCCACAGGCGAAGGCGGGTTCAGGCCTCCCCTTCAGCCGCCGATTACAGACAACCGAATTGGAATTGGTATTACCCCTTTTTGGTTACCGGCGGCGGGAAATAGACCCGGCTCAGTTCGGCATGGATGCGCATCAGGCCGAGCTGGAGGTTATCGATGAACTGGTGGAGGGCCTCCTGACTCAGCGCCGCCAAGTCAATGCCGTGCAGGGTCTGTTCCAATTCGGCGATGACCTTTTTCACCGGCTCATGCCGAGCCAGGGAGGCCAGGCTGGCTTCCAGGCGTCGCAGGCAATATTGCACCGCGCGCGGAAAGTGCTCGCTGAGAAAGAGGAACTTCAACACCTCCTGACGCTGTACCCGCACCTGCCTACTCTGACGATACATCTGATAGCCGGAAAGCGACTTGAGCACGCTCATCCACTGGATGTTCTCGTAGGGTCGCAGCTCGGGATTCTGCTCCGGCAGCAGATCCGAGGAACGTACATCGACGATGCGGCTGGTCATGTCCGCCCGTTCGAGAAAGCGCCCGAGCCGCAGGAACTGATAACCCTGATCGTGGTTCATGGTCCCGGCCAGAATACCGGTGATGGTCTGAGAACCCAGAATCGCCCGCTTCAGATAGGCGTGGCGTCCCCCCTTGGAAAGCCCGGTAGCCACATTGTCCCGCGCATAGAGATAGGCCTCGTTGATCTGTTCCCAGGCCTCCCGCGGGACGATATCGCGGATGGTGCGGCAGTTCTCCCGCGCCCCGCTCATGGAACTCAGGATCGAACTCGGATTCATGACATCACCGATGAGAAACTGCAACGCCTTGCGTTCGCTGCACTCATCGTAGCGTTGGCGAAACAGTTGCTGGGAACCAGTCATGGCGATCAGGGGTTCCCAGCCGGGCGCCACGCCTCGCGGCAGATCCAGCAACAAATTGGTGTTGACGCTGATGAGTCGCGCCGTGTCTTCCGCCCGCTCCAGATAGCGGGCCATCCAGTAGATATTTTCGGCTACACGGGAAAGCATACTGATCTCCTCACGCGGGCAGGGTACTAGACGGTGGTACCGTCGACGATCCAGGTATCCTTGCTGCCGCCACCCTGGGAGGAGTTCACCACCAGGGAGCCCTTGCGCAGGGCGACCCGGGTCAGTCCACCCATGGTCACCCGGGTGGCGGCACCGGAGAGGATGAAGGGACGCAGATCCACATGCCTGGGTTCGAGGTTTTTGCCCACCAGGGTCGGCACCGTGGACAGACTCAGCACCGGCTGGGCGATATAGTTGCGGGGATTGGCCCGGATCAGGGCGGCGAATTTCTCCCGATCCGCCCGGCTGGCCTGGGGTCCCATGAGCATGCCGTAGCCGCCGGACTCATTGGCCGGTTTCACCACCAGCTTGTCGAGATTGGCGAGTACATAGTCCCGTTCTTTCTCATAGAGGCAACGGAAGGTCGGCACATTGGGGACGATGGGGTCTTCATCCAGATAGTAGCGGATGATCTCGGGCACAAAGGCGTAAACCACCTTGTCGTCCGCCACCCCGGCCCCGGGGGCGTTGGCCAGGGCCACTTTACCCGCCTTCCAGGCCCGCATCAGCCCGGGGACGCCGAGGCTGGAGTCGGAACGGAAAACCTCCGGGTCCATGAAGAGGTCGTCGATACGTCGATAGATCACATCCACCCGCGCCGGACCGTCGATGGTACGCATATAGACGGCATTATCCTCGTCGGAAACGAAGAGATCCCGGCCTTCCACCAGCTCGCAACCCATCTGCTGGGCGAGATAACAATGCTCGAAATAGGCCGAGTTGTAGATGCCCGGGGTCAGCACCACCACCTTGGGACAGTCTCCTGCCCGGGGCGAAAGTTCGGCCAGGGTATCGAAAAGCTGGGAGGGATAATCGTCCACCGGCAGGGGGGCGTAGTCCTCGAACAGCTCGGGGAACACCCGTTTGGTGACCAGGCGATTCTCCAGCATGTAGGACACCCCCGAAGGCACCCGCAGATTGTCTTCCAGCACATAGACCTGGCCGTCCCGGTCCCGCACCAGATCCGAACCACAGATGTGGGCCCAGACCCCCCGCGGCGGATTCACCCCGACACACTGGGGACGGAAATTCTGCGAGTCGATGAGGATCTCGGCGGGGAAACAGCCGTCCTTGATCACCTTTTGCTCGTGGTAGAGATCGTCGATGAAGAGATTGAGGGCGCGCACCCGTTGGATGAGACCCCGCTCGATGCGATCCCATTCGCTCTTGGCGATGATCCTGGGGATGATGTCGAAAGGCCAGGCGCGGTCGATGGTGCCTTCCTTTTCGCTATAGACGGTAAAGGTGATCCCCATCTCCTTGATGGCCAGATCGGCGGCGGCCTGGCGGGCCGCCAGCTCGGACGGGTCCATATCCCGGAGATGGCTCAGCAGATTCTCGGCATGGGGACGATAGCCTCCGCCCCCGTTCACCAGTTCGTCATACAGCCCTTGCAGGGGATAACTCGTCCAGTCGATGCTCATGGGCGTCACTCACCACCGGTTATAGTTTCAAGAACCCGGATCTAGACGCGACTTGGGGCATAGCGCAGATCCAGTGTATAGGGATGATCTGGGTTGGGTTCCTCCCGGAGCGGATCCACCATGCCGGGTGTATGACCGAGAGGCCAGAATCGTGCCAACCTTCTCGCCTCGGCCTCGTAGGCGTTGACCGGCAGGGTTTCGTAATTGCGACCGCTGGGATGAGCGACATGATAGGTGCATCCGCCCAGGGAACGCCGGCTCCAGCTGTCCACCAGATCGAAAATCAGCGGCGCCTGCACGCCGATGGTCGGGTGCAAGCCAGAAGGTGGCTGCCAGGCCTTGAAACGCACCCCGGCGACATACTCGCTACGGGTCCCCGTGCACCTCAATGGCACAGGGCGACCGTTGCATGCCACAAGATGGCGCGTCCCGGTCATGCCTCGCACCATCACCTGCAATCGTTCGACCGAGGAATCGACGAAACGGGCGGTGCCCTGGGCGGTCACCTCCTCACCCAAAACATGCCAGGGTTCAATGGCGAATCTCAGCTCCAGCTCGATGTCGTCGATATTGATGGTGCCATACCTGGGGAAGCGGAACTCAATGAAAGGATCGAACCAGCGGGGATCGAAGGCATACCCCCAGTCATCGAGCTGGCGCACCACATCCTTCACATCCTGGGTCACGAAGTGCGGCAACATGAAGCGGTCATGCAGTTCGGTGCCCCAACGTACCGGTTGTCCTTGATAGGGCTGGTCCCAAAAACGGGCGATGAGTGCCCGCAACAGCAGCATCTGCACCGAACTCATGCGCGCGTGGGGCGGCATCTCGAAGGCACGGAATTCCACCAGTCCACGCCGCCCATTCGGCGAGTCGGGGGCGTAGAGCTTGTCGATGCAGAACTCGGCCCGATGGGTGTTGCCGGTCAGATCCACCAAGAGATTACGCAGCACCCGATCCACCAGCCAGGGGGTGACAACCTCCCCGCCGGGGAGTTGCCGCATGGCGATCTCCAATTCGTAGAGACTGTCGTTTCTGGCCTCGTCGATGCGCGGTGCCTGGGAAGTCGGGCCGACGAAGAGACCGGAGAAAAGATAGGAGAGGCTGGGATGGTGCTGCCAGAAATTCACCAAGCTGGTGAGGACCTGGGGACGACGCAGCACCGGACTGTCCGCCGGACTCTGGCCACCGATGGTGACGTGGTTGCCGCCGCCGGTGCCGGTATGGCGACCGTCGAGCATGAACTTTTCCGTGCCGAGGCGGCTCAACCTGGCCTCTTCGTAAAGGATCTCCGTATTACCCACCAGCTCCGACCAGGAATGGGCGGGGTGGATGTTGACCTCGATCACCCCCGGGTCCGGGGTGATCTGGAGCCGCAGCAGCCGTTCGTCCTCGGGCGGTTGATAGCCTTCCAGCACCACCGGGCGTCCCAGTTCCGCCACACTGCCCTCGATGATCCTCACCAGGGCCAACCAGTGTTCGAGATCCATGAGCGGTGGGAGAAAGATGTGCAATCGACCGTCCCGGGGTTCGACACAGAGGGCGGTGCGCACCAGGTATTCGGGTCTCGGTCTGAGTTCATCCGCCAACCCCTGCTCGCGGATATCCGGTCGCCCGGGTTCCGGTCCCAGGAGTTGCGCATAGCGACTCTGCACCGGGTCGAAGGCGTCGCGCAGATCGGATTTGGGCGCGAAGGGGTCCCGAGGCACGAGGGGCTGGCGCTGTTCCTCGGGCTCCCATAGCAGTGAGTCGAGAGGCAGCCGCAGACCCATGGGCGAGTCCCCGGGCAAGAGGAAAAGATGTTCCCGCCGCAGCTTCCAGGGACTGGAGACCCAGCCTTCGGCCTCATGGTCCCAGGCCAGGGGCAAGGCAAAGCCCACCACCCGGTCCAGACCCTGATCGAACAAACGCCGCAGCCGCGCCCGCTCCAGTGGATCCCGCAGCTTGGCGTCGAGCACATCCAGGTTCTCCGGCAATATCCCCTCACGCCAGAGGTAATAGAGGGCATCCTCGAACGCGGGAACGACGCAGTCGGCCTCCAGCCCCAACCGGCGCCCGAGGTGGATGAGCAACTCCCTGGCCTGGCGGGCATCGGCGCCGAGATCCGCATCGGTCTCCGCCAACAAGGCCGTATCCTGCCACACCGGCCGGCCATCCCGACGCCAGAAGCAGGACAGGGACCAGCGTGGCAAGGGTTCGCCCGGATACCATTTTCCTTGCCCGAAGTGCAGCAGTCCGCCCGGGGCAAATCGCGTCTGTAAGCGCCGCAGCAGGGCTTCGGCACGCTCCCGCTTGTGCTTCCCCAGCGCCAGGGTGTTCCATTCCGCGCCATCCATATCGTCGATGGAGACGAAGGTGGGCTCGCCGCCCATGGTGAGGCGGATATCCTTTTCTCCCATCTCCAGGTCGATGCGCTCACCGAGCGCCAGCACCGCCCGCCATTGCTCGTCGCTGTAAGGCTTGGTCACCCGGGGGTCTTCCCGCACCCGGGTCACCTGGTTTTCATAGTGAAATTCGGTCTTACAGGGGTCCACCGCGCCGCTGATGGCCGCCGCGCTTTCCGGGCTGGGGGCGCAGGCCAGGGGGATATGGCCTTCTCCGGCAAAGAGACCCGAGGTCGGGTCGAGACCGATCCAGCCCGCGCCTGGGATGAAGACCTCGGTCCAGGCATGGAGATCGGTGAAGTCGTGATCGGTCCCCGAGGGGCCGTCCAGGGATTTGACATCCGGGGTCAACTGAACCAGGTATCCCGATACGAAACGGGCCGCCAGGCCCAGATGGCGCAGGATCTGCACCAACAACCAAGCGCTGTCCCGGCAGGATCCCCGCCGCCGGACGAGAGTCTCCTCGCCGCTCTGCACCCCGGGCTCCAGCCGGATAACGTAGGCGATCTCCTGCTGCAACCGGCGGTTGAGATCGACGAGAAAATTGACGATGTGTTTTCTCTCTCGTGGGACGGCGGCGACATAGTCGCCGAGTAAGGGTCCCGGTTCGGCGATCTCGAAATAGGGCGCCAGTTCCTGGCGCAACTGGGGCTCATAGTCGAAGGGAAAGTGTTCCGCGGCTGGGTCGATAAAGAAATCGAAAGGATTTATCGTTACCATGTCGAGGATGAGATCAACATCGACCTGGAGTTTCCTGGTCTTCTCGGGAAACACCAGCCGCGCCACGAAGTTGCCGAAGGGGTCTTGCTGCCAGTTGATGAAATGTTTCGCCGGCTCAACCCGCAGGGCATAGCGATGTACCGGAGTCCGCGTGTGAGGCGCCGGGCGCAGACGGATCAGGTGGGGCGACAGGGACACGAGATCGTCGTAGCGATACTCGGTGCGGTGATGAACGGCGACGCGGATGGACATGAGCGCAACTCCCCAAGGATGATCGGCTATTTGTTAGCAAGTACCACGCCAAGACTCTTCCCTGCCCGGCGTACCAAAGACGAGTAGCTGATGTTGATAGGCTTCGCGACCGGGATCTCGTCTAGAATGCAGGTTCGATGCCGCCATCGGCATGTTCGTTTCACCAACATGGCTGTGAGGTTGACCATGACCTATTGTCTTGGCCTCTGTTTGAACCAGGGGCTGGTCTTTGCCAGCGACTCGCGCACCAATGCCGGGGTGGACTATGTTACTACCTACAGCAAGATGCACGTCTTTACCCCGGCACCGGATCGCGTATTCGTCATTCTCTCCGCCGGCAACCTGGCTACCACCCAGGAAGTGATCAATCATATCCACCGCGATCTCGACTACCAGAGTTCCATTCCCAACCTGGCTAATGTCCGCTACCTGTTCGAGGCCGCCGAGTACATCGGACGGGTGAGCCTGAGTGTGCAACGGGAACATGGACCCGCCCTCTCCCAAAGCGGAGTCAGCGGCGAGACCACCCTCATCCTCGGCGGGCAAATTCTCGGCCAGCCCCACGGATTGATACTCATCTATCCCCAGGGCAATTACATCAATGCCTCCACCCTGACCCCCTATCTACAGATCGGCGAGAGCAAGTACGGCAAGCCGGCCCTGGACCGGATCGTATCCTCTAATCTGACCCTGGAAGAAGGCGCCCGCCTCGCCCTGGTCTCCCTGGACGGCACCGCCCGCTCCAACATCACCGTCGGCCCGCCCTTCGAGATCGTCATGTACCAGAAGGACGGCTTCAGGCTGACCAACCGTTTCCGCTTTTCCGCCGATGATCCCTTCCTCATCAATATCCGACGCTGCTGGAATGACGGTATCAAAGCCGCTTTCGACAATCTGCCGAAATTCGAATGGGAACAGGAGAAATACATAGATTGATACTTGGTTTCATGTTGCGGGCCGGGCGATCCCCTTTGTCAGGCTCGCTTCGGCTTCCGCTCCGCCACTCTCCTGATGGGCACCGGACGGGATTGCTCACCCCCGTAGAGGATTCGGTGTACCCTGTCGGGCGACTGCCTTTTTCATCACAGGCGTTCTCCGCACCTGTCATCCTCTGCGCAAAGCAGTTTTTGATTAGCGAGTTACCTCAGCCATTCGGAGCCACTACTCAGGCCGGGGGCCGATCGACACGGCGGCGACGAAGGGGACCTTGTTTTCCGAGCCACGCCCGGGTTTTCCACCGCTTCGCTTACCGCCCAAGTAGGCGTCGTCGACCTGGACCGGCCCCTCCAGGCGGTAGCGGGCCTCGCGTTCGGCCATGGCTGGCATCAACTTGTGGTGCACCAACCAAGCCGTGCGGTAACAGACGCCGAGGAGCCGCTTGAGCTCCAGGCCGGACAACCCGGTCTTGGCGCCACTGATGAGATAGATGGCCAAAAACCAGACCCTCAAGGCCAGGTGGCTGTGGTGGAACAGGGTCCTGGCGGTCAGGGAGGTCTGTTTGCGACAGGCGGAACATTGAAACATCGGGCGCCCCTCGACCCGGAACCGGCTGTGGCGGGCTTCCCCGCATCGGGGACAGCGGAAGCCTTCCGGCCAGCGGGCCGACTCCAGGGCCGCTTCGCACTGGGCCTGGGTGCCAAAGTGTTCGAGAAAGTTCGCCAGGGAGAGGCCCGGTTGGAATTGAATGCGGTTCATCGGCATTGCGGCGTCCTCCATACCAGAGACATACTCTAAGCACATCTTTTTCCTGAAAAAGTTTTGCTGGCTGAGGTGGCTCGCTAATCAAAAGACTTATTGATCCGCTTGCGCTCATGTTTGGAGGCATTAAAAGACAATACAAGGAGAATCCTTTCGTTTTTCCGTCTTGCGGATACGCGATACGTATTAGATCCGCATCAGGCTTGAATTTATATGTCCTTTTAACAAGTTGAAAGACTAAAAAAAGGGCCTGTAGGCCCTTAGTTATGTTTAGCAGTTGGATACCAATTATTCGATAGCCTTCATGCTGAGGCGTATACGACCCTGCTTGTCGATTTCAAGCACCTTAACCCGAACAATGTCACCCTCAACCAGTTTGTCAGTCACCTTTTCAACTCGCTCGTTGGAAATCTGTGATATGTGCACCAAACCATCACGACCTGGGAGGATGGTAACAAAGGCACCAAAATCCATGAGCCTGGCCACTCTCCCCTCATAGATTTTTCCTACTTCCACATCTGCGGTGATTAACTCAATGCGCCGTTTTGCCTCCTCCCCCGCTTTTTTATCCACGGAAAAGATCTTTACCAGACCGTCATCAGTAAGATCAATGGTGGTACCAGTTTCCTCGGTGATCGCCCGGATAGTCACCCCCCCCTTTCCTATAACATCGCGGATTTTGTCTGGGTCTATTTTGATTTCAATAATGCGCGGCGCATGTTCGGACATCTCTGAACGATGGAAAGCGATAATCTTGTTCATCTCCTCAAGAACATAGAGGCGGGCAACCCTAGCTTGATTCAACGCGACTTCCATGATTTGCCGGGTAATTCCCTCAATCTTAATATCCATTTGCAATGCATTGATGCCCTTTACCGTTCCAGCAACCTTAAAATCCATATCACCAAGATGATCTTCATCCCCCATGATATCGGTAAGAACAGCAAAACGCTCTCCCTCCTTAATTAGCCCCATGGCCACACCAGCGACTGGAGCCTTGATCGGTACCCCGGCATCCATAAGCGAGAGACTGGCCCCGCAGACAGTCGCCATAGAACTCGAGCCATTCGACTCAGTGATCTCTGAAACGACGCGTATGGAATATGGGAAAGAGTCAATTTTCGGCATCACAGCCAAAATACCCCGCTTTGCCAATCGACCATGTCCTACCTCACGCCTTTTAGGCGAGCCAATGCGGCCGATCTCTCCGACGCAGAATGGGGGAAAGTTGTACTGAAGCATAAAATGCTCTTTTCTTTCTCCCTCCAAGGCATCAATTACCTGAGCATCACGCTCGGTGCTCCCAAGCGTGGTAACCACTAAAGCCTGAGTTTCCCCACGGGTAAACAGGGCTGAACCATGGGTTCTGGGCAAAACACTAACGCGAATGCTGATCGGACGTACTGTCTCCGCATCCCGTCCATCGATACGTGGTTCTCCTGAAATGATCCGCCCACGGACAATGGCCTTCTCCACCTTTTCAACAGCGGCCAGAACTTCCCCCTCAGACCAATATGCTTCTGCACCGTTACACAATTGATTGATCAAATCGAGACGGATTTGGCCAAGTAACTTATACCGCTCCACCTTTTCCTTAATGAGGTAAGCGTTGCCTATTGCCTCACAGCAAGTCGTCTCGACCAGAGTGAGGAGATCGTCATCTAGCTGCTCCTGTTCCCAGTCGAGAGATGAACGACCAACTTCGGCTGCAAACTCCCGAATGGCCTGTACTGCGGTCTGCATTTCCTGATGCCCAAACAGAACAGCTCCCAACATAACGTCTTCAGACAGTTCGTTGGCCTCGGATTCCACCATCAGCACAGCTTGTTCCGTCCCCGCCACGACAAGATCCAGATCTGTTGCGGAGCTCAACCCGGTAAAGGGCGGATTCAAAAGATAATGACCATCTTTATAACCAACCCGGGCTGCACCCACAGGCCCCTTGAAAGGCGCTCCTGAAATCGCCAAAGCGGCGGACGCCCCAAGCAAAGAAGGGATTTCTGGATCAACCGCTGGATTAAGAGACTTTACAGTAGCAATAATTTGGACCTCATTAGTAAATCCCTTTGGGAATAGAGGTCGCAAGGGACGATCAATGAGACGTGCGGTAAGGATCTCTTTTTCACTCGGGCGTCCTTCGCGCCGAAAAAATCCCCCTGGTATACGCCCAGCCGCATAAGTCTTTTCCTGATAATCTACCGTCAAAGGGAAGAAGTGCCGATCTTTGCCGTGGTTCTTATCCACCATGACGGTGACTAGAACTCCGGTATCGCCCATGTTGACCATGACCGCGCCATCGGCTTGGCGGGCGATCTCGCCTGTCTCAAAAATGACGGTTTGAGTACCGTATTGAAAACTTTTCCTGATAAAACCCACTTTATTCTTCCCTCCGCAGGAATCAAACTCTAGGCCTAGCGACGCAATCCAAGGCGTGAAATGAGGCTGCGGTAACGTTCGCTATCTTTCAACTTTAAGTAATCCAGAAGCTTGCGGCGAGCATTCACTAACCGCACCAATCCTTGGCGAGAATGGTGATCATGTTTATGAATCTGAAAATGCTCGGTGAGTTGCTTGATTCGTACAGTCATGAGGGCAACCTGCACCTCTGGAGAGCCTGTATCGGCTTGACTACGCTTGTAATCATCGACGACGGCCTTTTTCTCCGCTACGCTCATTGTCATGATAATGCTTCTCCTCTATTTGAAGCTAAACGAACAACCTTTTCGACCATTGTGGTAATAACGGCCAACAGGTAACCCAACAATGAGTTCAGGCTACCCGAATTCTCCTGGTAATCGAAGAATGCGATTATATCAGGATCTTTGCTTGCAAGCAGGGAGTACTCCAGGCAACCGCCTGACTATATAAATCAATGGATTATAGCTCATGATCTGGATTAGACATGAGTCACAACTTACTGATTAAGAGCCATAATTAGAATTCATTATGCGTTTGCCTTGGGAGTACTATTGATCAAGGGCAGAGGACCCCATTTTCATGCACCGGCATAATGTAATGATTACCATATCAATTACCCACCATCAAACGACGTGGGGCAACCCGACCATCTTCCTGGATCTGCCCGGTACCTATAAAACGCTTATCGCCCGAATAAATTCGCACCCAACCGGCGGATGGCGCCTTAGGAACTAATACCGCTTGTCCAGTAGTGAAATAAAACAAGGTATCGCCCGATAGCTGTAATTCCGGCCATCCTCTCAAAGCACTATCAATTGGGTAAAGTAACGCATCCAACATGGAGGGATCATTTTCTGTAGCAAGTTGCTCTAATCTTGGCATATCAATAATATCCTTTTCGAGATATGGACCTACTGCCGTTCGTCGGAGCTCGAGTACATGCGCCCCACAGCCCAAAGCCCGCCCCAGATCCTCAACCAAGGCTCGCACATATGTACCCTTGCTACAATGGATATCGAGTTCAATTTCAGGCAATTTACATTCGACCAGATCAAGAGCATAGATGTATACTTCCCGTGCAGCTCTCTCAACTTCAATGCCTTGACGAGCCAAGATGTATAAGCGTTTCCCTTTCTGTTTAATAGCAGAGAACATCGGGGGTATTTGCTGAATAAAGCCCTGAAACCGAGGAAGCACATCCAAAACCTCAGCCTCGGTCACATTATCTGTTGCCCGTTCATCGATAACTTCTCCCTCTCTATCGCCTGTAGCAGTAGTGATACCCAAACGCAACCGCACACGATAACGCTTATCGATGTCAAGCAACAACCCAGAAAGTTTAGTTGCTTGCCCGAAGCAAATGGGCAATAATCCGGTGGCAAGCGGATCCAAGCTACCAGTATGCCCTGCCTTCTGCGCCATATAGATGCGTTTGACGCGTTGTAATGCATCATTGGAAGTCAGACCGATAGGCTTATCAAGCAGCAGGAGACCAGAGATATTCCGGCGCTTCACTGAGTTCTGCTCACTCATTAGAAATCCCAGCAGGATTGGAGATTACCGAAAAAGCTGCATCGTCTTCCTGCCGAGCACGATCTATCAATGCAGAAAGCTGCCTTCCACGCTCAATCGATTCATCGTATTCAAAATACAATTCTGGGATGGTTCGCATCACAATCCTTTGGCCTAAAAGACGGCGAAGAAATCCTGCTGTTTGGTTGAGTACCTTAGATGTCTCTCGTACATTAAGACGCCCCCCCATAAAAGTAAAAAACACCTTGGCATAGGACAGGTCTTTACTGAGGCACACGGCTTGCACGGTTACCATCCCCAAGCGAGAATCCCTGATTTCATCACGGATCAAGACAGCCAACTCACGTTGAAACTGGGACGAGAGTCGATCGCTTCTCGAGAATTCTCGCATGTAAACAAACCTTACTTAAATGGAACGTACCGTTTCAGTACGGGCAAAGACCTCAATGTGGTCGCCAATACGGACATCATTATAGTTCTTCACTCCAATACCACATTCCATACCTGATTTTACCTCGGAAACATCTTCCTTGAAGCGACGCAAGGATTCTAATGTACCCTCATAGATCACCACATTGTCTCTCAAGACACGAATAGGATGATTCCGCTTTACTATCCCCTCAATGACCATACATCCAGCAACAGCCCCGATCTTCGCAGAACGAAACACCTCTCGTACTGCCGCAAGACCAATGATTTCCTCTCGAACTTCGGGAGAAAGGAGGCCGCTAATTGCTTTTTTGACGTCGTCAATAACTTCATAGATGATACTGTAGTAACGAAGGTCGAGACCTTTATCTTCAATCAACCGCCGTGCTGTTGTATCAGCACGAACATTAAAACCTATAATGATGGCATTCGAGGTAAAGGCTAGATTAGCGTCCGATTCGTTAATACCGCCAACACCAGCACCTATCACTCTAACCTTGACTTCATCGGTAGAGGTTTGCAACAGAGCTTCCCGCAGAGCCTCGACGCTACCCTGCACATCAGCCTTAATGATGAGATTGACATGACGCGCCTCACCCTCTGACATCTGAAAGAACAGATCGTCAAGTTTAGCGATTTTCTGTCCAGCTAGTTTGTTATCGCGCAAGCGAGCTCTTCTCAGCTCTGCCACATCTCGAGCACTTTTCTCATCGGGCATTACCACCACATCCTCACCCGCATCTGGTGTGCCGGATAGTCCAACCACAACAACCGGAATTGATGGGCCTGCCTCCTTAACTTGCCGTCCTTTCTCATCAAACATAGCACGCACACGCCCGAACTCCTGACTGGAAAGGAGCATGTCGCCACGCCTAAGGGTCCCGGATTGCATCAAAACAGTGGCGATAGGACCACGGCCTTTGTCCAGGCTGGATTCTATAATGGTGCCCTGGGCAGCTCCATCAACGGGTGCCTTGAGTTCGAGTATTTCCGCTTGAAGGAGTACTGTTTCAAGCAATTCATCTATCCCAAGGCCTTTCTTGGCTGATACTTGTACGAACATCGTATCACCACCCCATGCTTCAGACAGAACCGAATGACGAGATAGTTCTTGCATAACCCGCTCAGGATTAGCCTCAGCCTTATCAATTTTGTTAATAGCCACCACTAGGGGTACGCCGGCTGCACGCGCATGTTGAATTGCCTCGACAGTCTGCGGCATAACACCATCATCAGCGGCAACCACTAAGATAACGATGTCCGTGACCTTGGCGCCTCTGGCTCGCATAGCACTGAAAGCGGCATGACCAGGTGTATCAAGAAAAGTAATCACACCACGATCTGTCTCAACATGATAAGCACCAATGTGCTGAGTAATACCTCCCGCCTCTCCTGCTGCGACTCGACTAGAACGGATATGATCGAGCAGCGAGGTTTTACCATGGTCCACATGCCCCATGATTGTCACCACAGGCGCTCTGGGTTTAAGTTTTTTTCCCTTTATCAAGTTGTGAAGCAATTCTTCTTCAAGATTTTCCGGCTTCTGGACAATAGCTCTGTGGCCGAGCTCCTCTACTACCAGAATAGCCGTGTCTCGATCAAGATTCTGATTAATTGATGCCATGTTACCAAGCTTCATGAGCGTTTTAATCACTTCATTCGCTTTAACCGACATCCGTAATGCCAAATCTCCTACAGAAATAGTATCTGGTATTGGAACTTCCCGAACAACAGGAGCCGTCGGACGTACAAACCCATGCCCTGACTCAAGCAACAGTTGACCGGGCCGTTTACTAACTTGGCGCTGCTTATTGCTACGCCGACCACGTTTATCTTCAGCTACATGAAGCTCTTCCCGGCTGAAAAGAGTGATGTCTTCGTCATCCTTCGAAATATCAAAAGTGCCACTTCGATTCCGCTCTTTACGACGCGGTGCTTTTTTTATTGCTTTTTCTTTCTCCTTCTCCTTTTCAATGAGGCTTGCCGTACCATATTCTGGTAAATTGGCCTTTGTTTCTTCTATGGCCAATTTACGTTGCTCCTCTTGGAGAGCCTGCTCCTCCTCAAGAACCTTGATTCTTCGCGCCTCTTCTTCAGCTTCAGCTTGCTGCTTCGCTTCAAAGTCTCGTTTACGAGACTCCTCTTCAACAAGCCTGAGAATCTCTTCTTCTTGCTTACGTCGTTTTGCCTCCTCTTCATCTCTCAACTTAGCCAGTTCTTCCTCGGAACGACGTCTAGCTTCATCGATTGCACGACGGGCTTCTGCTTCGGCTTCAACTCGACGTTGCTGCTCTTCTTGTTCGGCTAAAGCTTTCCGAGCGGCCTCGGCAACATCCTGTCTTAGTTGTTCTTCGGCAATGGTGCTTCTCTTCACATAAGTTTTTTTCCGTCGTACCTCAACACTTATTGTTTTCGTTGTTCGTGTCTGGTTAACGGAACGCCCTAAAGATCGCACACCAAGCAAGCCACCACTTTGACGTGGCTGTACTGCAGGTTGGCTAAGTTCACTAACTACTTTTCTTTTCAGAGTTATCTTGCGAGGTCCACCATCCGTTAATTCTTCCTCTTTTCCATGACTTCTACGAAGGTAGCTAAGAAGACGCCCCTTTTCGGTGTCAGAAATAACGGTCTCTGGAGTTGGAACACTGAGTCCAGCTGCATCCAACTGACTTAGTAGCCGTTCAACAGGAATCCCCACGACCTCAGCTAATTGTTTTACTGTAGTTTTAGTCATTGCCTAGGCCTCCTCAGGTATTTAAACCTGCTTCATCGTCCCTAAACCATGGTTGCCGTGCTGTCATAATAAGCTCTGCTGCCCTGTTTTTCTCCATACCCTGGATTTCCATTAAATCATCAACTGATAATTCAGCAAGATCACCTGATGTTAACACACCACGCCGGGCTAGCTCATAAGCCAAACCATTATCCATTCCTTCTATATCTAATAGATCCTTTGCCGGGTTACCAGCAATTTTATCATCCTTAACAAAAATAGCCTCTTCATTCGCAATGGCTTTCGTTAAAAGAACATCTTTAGCACGATTTCGGAGCTCATTAACAATGTCTTCATCGAACTCATCTATAGCAAGCATCTCGTTAAGCGGAACGTAGGCGATTTCATCAATAGACGAAAAACCCTCCTGCACTAAAATCGTAGCAACTTCCTCATCAACATCAAGCTGGGCTTGGAATTCACGAATAAGTGATTTAGTTTCAGCCTCGGTTTTTTCAGCAGCCTGGAACTCATTCATAACGTTCAGTTCCCAACCTGTCAGCTGAGTTGCTAGACGAACATTTTGGCCACCGCGCCCAATTGCCTGAGATAGGTTCTCTTCCTTAACCGCCACATCCATACTATGCGATTCTTCGTCCACGACGATAGACACCACATCAGCCGGCGCCATCGCATTGATTACATATTGTGCCGGATTAATATCCCATAGTATAATATCTACTCTTTCCCCAGCCAGCTCATTTGACACAGCTTGAACCCGCGAACCACGCATACCTACACACGCCCCGACCGGATCAATGCGAGTATCTTTTGATCTCACAGCTATTTTCGCACGAGAGCCTGCGTCCCGAGCTGCTCCCTTGATTTCAATAAGGCCTTCGCCCACCTCAGGGACTTCAAGCTTAAATAATTCTATTAGCAACTCCGGCGCCATTCTGCTTACAAAAAGCTGAGGCCCTTTCTGCTCGGAGCGAATATCATAAAGAATACCCCTCAACCTATCTCCGACACGAACCGACTCTCTTGGTATAAGGTCATTCTTACTGATATACGCCTCAGCATTATTGCCAAGATCAAGTATCACATTACCCCATTCAATACGCTTTACAACCCCAGTGATCAAATCACCTTTTAGACCTTCATAAGCTTCTACTACCTTTGCCCTTTCGGCTTCACGCACTTTTTGCACAATAACTTGTTTGGCAGTTTGGGCAGCAATACGTCCGAACGCCACGGATTCGATGGGTTGTTCAACATACTGCTCAAGCGCCACGTCTGAACAGATTTTTCTGGCATCAGAAAGACACATTTGCATACCAGTTAGTTGCCGATCTCTAATGAGATCTGATACATCATCATCAACAACAAGCCAGCGGCGAAATGCATAATATTCGCCTGTTTTCCGATCAACAACAACACGAACATCAATATCTTCACCGACATATCTCTTCTTTGTCGCAGACGCCAAAGCCGCCTCAAGTGCTTCAAATATAACGTCTTTCGCGACACCTTTTTCGTTGGATACCGCGTCGACAACCTGCAAAATCTCTTTATTCATTTATCCTTATCCCACTCACAATACTGGCACAAACGTGCTAAGCTATCTGGGAAAGCGACAACGGCAGCTGCTATCTATTAATGGCCAAAACATATTCGCCGCGACGCACTCAACATAAAACAAACATTAACCCATCTAGTTTTTTAAGCAATCTAACACAGGAACCATTACTGCGATATGGTAATATCCAATAAATATATAACATGCATTTCAACGAAAAACATACTGATTAGCGAGGAATCTCATTCAATCCGCCATACTAGCATTGATCGCTCCCACGATTCAGCGCAAGAGCGATCAAATCCACCGTACCTAGTTGAGTCATCTCGCTAATCAAAAAATATTGATGGAGCAAAAATATTTCACTTGTCAGGTATTAACCAATTTACAGCTATACCACATATGCGGCACTGCTTTACATATTGGGAATGCCATACCACCATCCCATGGAAGACAAAATAAAAAGGGCCTTGCAGGCCCTATTGTATTGTCTTATTGGTCTCAAGCGCACTTTTTTGCGCGCAAAGCACCGAGAAATCGATCCCCAAGAAGGCTTGGCTCAAGCGTCAAGACAAACAAGATAGTAGCGGGAGTAGGATTTGAACCTACGACCTTCGGGTTATGAGCCCGACGAGCTACCAGACTGCTCCATCCCGCATCAGAACGCCAATATTACTGGATTTCTCTGCCCATTACAAGATTTATTGTTATAGTGGCCTTCTCTATTTAAGAGAACATGGATTGTAGAGCATTTTGTTGAGAGTTGTTGCCTCATAGTGTGGAGCAGAGCAAACGCGCAATCCGAGGCTTTACATCAATGGGATACCTGGCATCGTTCTCCTTTTTCGCGGAGGCAAGAGCCATGCCGGTGGATTTTTTCACGCCCTTCTCGGCGCTGAAGGTTGGGAGGCGATTGAGGAGTTTGGGAAAGCCAAGATCGAGTGGTTGCGGCGGTTCTTACCCTTTACCAATGAGGTGCCTTCCCATGACCGAATCCGAGTCGTCATGATCTCGCTCTCGCCCAAGGGACTCCAAAGCTGTTTCGCCAACTGGATCAGCTCCGTGGCCGGCGCGCTCCCTGGGGAGATCATAGCGATCGAC
>JBPOHE010000100.1:0-31971 GCA_052035915.1 Pseudomonadota bacterium | reverse complement strand
GCGGGAGCTGGCTGGAAAACGGCGCACGCCTTGGCATGAAGAACATCGGAAAGCCGTGTGCGGGAGAACCGCATGCACGGTTTGATGAGGGAGGGCAGGTTATCGTAACCACGTCCCGGCTCGTGAGACACCGCCAGACGAAAGGGGCGGAAACAGATAGGCCGGGCCTAAAGTGATGATAACCTGCTCTCTACTCTACCCTTTAATACCCGATGCACCAGATTCGATCATACCTCCGGCACTTTTTTTGTAGTGCAAAGACATTGATATTTGTCTGTCATAAATCGGCGATCAGGGTTGCTGCTCTCCTCCCCTAAACAATGATTTGTGGATTCGTCGTTTGAGTCAATGTTGAATCCTGGTCTGTGGTCTCCTGTATTCTGCCGACAGACATAAAATGGATACCCGCGCGGGCCTTGCCCGGAAGAGACCGCGAACAAGTTATTTTCTTTACAAACTGAGAAGCAGTTGTTTGCGGGGGCAGCCGTTATCCATTTACCGACGAATTCTTGCTCTGATTTCGATGGGCATTTTTCGGAAGGATTGTCTATATTTTTGCTTTCGTTACAGTTCTTCAGCTCTTTGGTTAGGGATGCAACCTTATCGTTAAGTTCGTCATTCTTAGATTCGTCACACTTCGTAAATCCGAACTTATAATTCGCGACTTCGAAAGATCTTCCGATGATTAAGCTAATTATCATAAACACACAGATTGCAACGAGAGCAATTGCGATTGCCCAGTTAGGCATCGTGATCCCAACGGAGTGGCTATTGTCGTTCATTTGTTCCCCATCACAAAATTGACGCCGTATTGCGTTGACGCCCAACATGCAATAGCCGACAAGGTCGGCTCTGCAAAAGTTCCTACATTTAGGAACCTAAATGTAGGGACCCACAAGCCACTCCTGGCTACGCCATTCCTTCTCTCCAGGCGGCTGAAACATCGAGTTAAACAACAAGAGACAGGCCAGGGTTTCATATTGTTGCCCACACCTCCATTGCTTGGATGGTACCGCTGGCCATGGAAGAGAATGTAACGCTTGGCCCACTCCAGGAAGGCCGACAAGGTGCGGAGGCTGTAAGGGTTGCGGCGAATGAAGTCGTGCCTCTCGCCAAGCGAGGGAACGCCGCTTCGGATCATGGCCGTGGTGAGGGGGACTTGGGCCTCGCTGTGGCTTGCCCCAGCCGGGTTCATCTATGGGATCTTCCTCTGATGTCCTTGATGTGCTGCAAATACTAACCAGCTCCAGTCTGGCGGACAACAGAGGCGCAAGCTCAGTGTCGACTGGTCAGGAAAACACCTGTCGAGGCTCCCGGGCAGGAGCTTTGTTACCGGTTTTTCGTTCTCTTATGGAGAACAATGACCATTCTATTTGGCGCATTGTTCTCTAAAAAGAACCGAAACTGGCTATTCATGCTGATTTCCAAGCTGGATCTTGGGAACCAGCGAACAAACTGATAGCTGGCAAGCTCCTGCCTGCCCGGAGGTGGCCTATGATGAAGCTGGCCGTGGCGCCTGGTAAAGAAACATCTCCCAGCCGCCCCGAGCGCCTCACCGTCATCCAACCCCAGCCCAGTGACCAAGACCCCCATGCCGGATATCCTTCTCGTCACCTTCAACGCCCGCTACATCCACACCGCCTTCGGCCTGCGCTGCCTGCTGGCGAATCTGGGGGAATTTCGATCCCGGGCGCAGATCCTGGAATTCGATCTCGACAAGCGGCCGCTGGACGCCGCCGAGGATATCCTCGCCCGGGAACCCAAGCTGGTCGGTATCGGCGTTTACATCTGGAACGCCGAGCCGTGCGCCGAACTGGTCGGCCTGCTCAAAGCCCTGCGCCCAGACCTGCCTCTGGTGTTGGGCGGACCCGAGGTCAGCCATGAGACCGAAGCCCAAGCCATGGTGCCGCTGGCCGACTATGTCGTGCTCGGTGAGGGGGAGCTGGCCTTCCGGGATCTTTGTCGGGCACTGTTGGCCGGCGAGCGGCCCCGGAACAAGCTCATCCCGGGCGGTCTCCCGCCCCTGGCCGGGCTGGCCTCGCCCTATGATTGTTACCAGGACAGGGACATCGCCCAGCGGCTGATCTATGTCGAGGCCTCCCGGGGCTGCCCCTTTCGTTGCGCCTTCTGTCTCTCGGCCCTGGATCAGCGGGTGCGGGCCTTTCCCCTGGAACGGTTTCTCGCCGATATGGACAGCCTATTCCAACGGGGGGTGCGGCACTTCAAGTTCGTCGACCGCACCTTCAATCTCTCCATCCCCACGGCCAGCGCCATCCTCGATTTCTTTCTCGACCGCCTCCAGCCCGGGCTCTTTCTCCACTTCGAGATGGTCCCCGACCGCCTGCCAGAGGCCTTGAAGGATCGTCTGCGACGCTTTCCCACCGGAACTTTGCAACTGGAGATCGGCCTCCAGACCTTTGATCCCGAGGTGCAACATCGCATCGACCGTCGTCAGGACAATGAGCTGGCCGAGGCCAATCTGCGTTGGTTGCGTTGGGAAACCCAGGCCCATTTGCACACCGATCTCATCCTCGGGCTTCCCGGCGAGGACCTGCGAAGTTTCGGCGCCGGCTTCGATCGCCTGTTGGCCCTGGAACCCCAGGAGATCCAGGTTGGCCTGCTCAAGCGCCTGCGCGGCGCGCCCATCAACCGTCATACCCAAGAATTCGGCCTGGTCTACCACCCCAAGGCGCCCTATGAATTGCTCTACAACCGGGACATCGACTTCCTGAGCCTGCAACGGATGAAGCGTTTCGCCCGTTACTGGGATCTGTTGGGCAACTCCGGACGCTTTCCCCGCAGCCGGGCCTTGATCGTCGAGGATGGCTCCCCCTTCGAGCGCTTTCTACAGCTCAGCGACTGGATCTATGCCACCACCCGCCAGACCCAGGGCATCGCCCTGCAACGTTGGTATGACCTGCTCTCGCGGGGGCTGACCGAGGCCCTGGGCCTGGAACCCGGCCAAGTCCTCGCCGCCGTGCAGGCGGATTGGGAACTCGCGGCGGCCGCGGAACGGCAGTCGAAGCTGGAGGCCAAGACCCAGGCACCCAAGCGACAGGGTCGGCATGAACTGGGCGGAGTGGTCTCCTCAGGGTTCGGATCCAAGGCCTGATCCTGGTCTCGAACACCGACTCCCACGGATGCTTGAAGCCGGGTATAAGTCAAAGCGAGACCAACCCCATAATAGCGGAGTAGGTTGGCAATCCTTTGCCGACACTCCCTGATCGGCATCAAATGGCGGCAAGGGGTTGCCGCCCTACGAGCTGCAGAGCTGAGGAAAATCCATGGATACCTTTGAGTTTCGGAGAAGATTGGTAGCCGAGTACGCGGCCTTCACGCGCAGCTTCACGCGCATCAAGGCGGAAGACCTCCGGTCCTTTGTCGATGCCGCCTACGACTCCCAGCGTTATTGGCCCCCGCCTCTGGTACAGGTCAATCCCAATTTCAAGACGGGAGGCCGTGTAGAAGTCCTGGCAAGGCCAGGTGGGCTACATGCCGAATGCGCCCGCATCTTCCGTGCGGGTAAAACGGCCGCCAGCGCCGGGGTCTCGCTGACCCTCTTCAAACATCAGGAAGAAGCCATAGATTTTGCCCAGCGCGGCGAAAGCTATGTGCTGACCACCGGCACCGGCTCCGGCAAATCCCTGGCCTACTTCATCCCGGTGATCGATGCCATCCTCAAGGCCAAGGCCATCGACCCGACACCCCGCACTCGGGCCATCGTCATCTACCCGATGAACGCCCTCGCCAACAGTCAGCTCGAAGAATTGGGCAAGTTCCTGGCCGACTACGGCGACCAGCCGCCGGTCACCTACGGTCGGTATACCGGGCAGGAAGACGAGGACGAGCGTCGGCAACTCGCCGCCCATCCGCCGGACCTTCTGCTCACCAACTTCATGATGCTCGAACTCCTGATGACCCGCCAGGACGACAAGGACAAGGCGGTCATGCGCAACGCCAAAGGACTACGCTTTCTGGTTCTCGATGAGTTGCATACCTACCGAGGACGCCAGGGCGCCGATGTGGCGCTGCTCGTCCGGCGCGTGCGCGAGGCGCTGGCCGACCAGCTCCAGTGCATCGGCACCTCGGCGACTATGGCCACCGAGTGCCGCGAACAGGAGAAAAACGCCAAGGTCGCGGAAGTGGCCAGTCGTCTGTTCGGCGTTCAACCGAGCGTCGTCAAGGTCATCACCGAGACCCTGCAACGGGTCACGCCAGAAGAGCTTCTGGTCGAACACATCCGGCCACAACTGGGCGCGGCGATTCGTGCCGGACTGCCGACCAAGGCTGGGTTCCAGGAGCTGGCCCGCCATCCCCTGGCCATCTGGGTCGAACTGACACTCGGACTGACCTACAGCGAAGGCAAATGGCGGCGGGCACAGCCCATCGCCCTGGAAGAGGCGGCCGACCTCCTCGTGGAGGATAGCGGTATCGAGGTAGAACAGGCCCGCCAAGTGCTCGCCGACTTCCTGCTGCTCGCCTACCGCACCACCGACAAACCGCTAGAGGCCGGCGGTCGGAGCCTCTTTGCCTTCAAGCTGCACCAATTCATCTCTAGCGGCAGCAAGCTCTATGGCACCTTGGAAGCGGAAGGCCAACGTTACCTGACGCTGGAAGGTAGCCAGTATGTGCCGGGCGATCGTTCCCGGCGCCTGTTCGCGCTGTATTTCTGTCGCGACTGCGGACAGGAGTACGCTCCCGTCTGGGATGAGCCTACCCCCAGCGGACGCATCTTCAACCCGCGCAACATTGAGGAACGCCATCATCCCGAAGGAGACAGCGAGGACATCGAGAGCGGCTACTTCATGCCGGATAACTCGGGCATCTGGGAAGACAGCCTCGACCGCTACCCAGAAACCTGGCTGGAAGCACGCCAGAATGGCGGCCTCAGGCTCAAAGCCTATTACCGAAAGCGCCAGCCCCATCACATCCGGGTCAACGCCGAGGGCGCGCACGCCGCCGACGGCACGCCGGGCTGGTACATCCCGGGCAACCTCGGCTTCTGCCTGCGCTGCGGCCTGGTCCATCACGGGGCCGGCAAGGAATCGCTGCGCCTGACCGGACTCTCCGGTGAAGGCCGCAGTTCGGCGACCACCATGCTGACCTTATCCGCCCTGCGCTACCTCTACGAAGAGGACGAACAGCTCAAGACCGAAGCCAAAAAGATCCTTGGGTTCACCGACAACCGCCAGGATGCGGCGCTTCAGGCCGGACACTTCAACGACTTCCTGCAAGTCCTCCTGCAACGGGCCGCCTTGCTGGCCGCGGTGCCAAAGGCTGGCGGCCGTCTGGCCGAGGCCGAGGTCGCCGACGCCGTCTTCAAGGCCCTGGGTTTCGACCGCGACGACCCAGGCGTGCGCGCCGAATACATGCAAGACCCAAACGTAAAGGGCCATGCCCGGCGACAGGTACAAGACGTCATGCGGGCCATCCTCGGCTACCGGGTTTATTACGACCTGCGCCGGGGCTGGCGTTTCAACAACCCGAACCTCGAGCAGCTCGGACTCGTCCAGATCCAATACCAGGACCTCGACGACCTGGCGGGCGACCAGGAATCCTGGGCCGATGCGCCCCCCATCCTGCTGGCCGCCTCGCCCGAGGTGCGCAAGCGCCTGCTCATCAAGCTCTTCGACGCCATGCGCCAGGGGCTGTGCCTGGCCTCGCGCTACCTCGACCGTGCCGAACTCGACCGCCTCAAGACCTCCAGCTACGCCAACCTGCGCGAACCCTGGGGCTTTACCGAGGACGAGACCCCGGTCTCCGCGAGCTGGTTCATCATCACCACCAGCCCCCGGGACGAGGACCGACGCAACCTCGACTACCTCGTCTCGGGCAGCGCCCGTTCCAAGCTTGGCAAGGACATCAAACAGGCCAGCGCCTGGCGCGAGGCCGATGGCCGCGACAATCCCCACGCCGGCAAGATCAAGGACGAGCACTACGAGGAGATCGCCCGGGCGTTGCTGAAGGCCGCCAAGTCCTATGGCCTGGTCCTGTCCGAAGAGACCGAATTCGGCATGAGGGGCTACCAGCTCAAGGGGGCTAGCCTGCTCTGGACCCTGGGCGAAGGTCAGAGCCGCCAGGGCTCGGACGACCACGCCTACTTCCCTACTCTCTACGGCAACATCGCCGGACTGCTCGCCAACCCCGTGCATCGCCTCTTCGACTTCGAGGCACGAGAACATACCGCCCAGGTCGAGCAGGACGACCGCCTGGAGCGCGAGGCGCGCTTCCGCTTTACCGACAAGGATAAGGCTGACTGGCTGACCGCCAAGGGTAGGCCGCTGGAATGGCTGCCGGTACTGTTCTGTTCCCCGACCATGGAGCTGGGCGTCGACATCTCATCCCTCAATACCGTCTATCTGCGCAACGTCCCGCCAACACCCGCCAACTACGCCCAGCGCAGCGGTCGGGCCGGACGGGCCGGGCAGCCAGCCCTGGTCATCACATACTGCGCCGCCCAGTCGCCCCACGACCAGTATTTTTTCCGTGACCCAGTGCGCATGGTCCATGGCCAGGTGAACCCGCCGAGCCTCGACCTCGCCAACCGCGAGCTGATCGAGAGCCACCTGCAGGCGGTCTGGCTGGCCGAGACCGGCAAGAAGCTCGACAACAGCCTGCGCGGTCTGCTCGACATGAACGACCCGAAGGCGCCGCTGACCGACGAATACAGGCAGCAGATGGACGCCGACGCCCCCCAGCGGCGGGCCCATGCTCGGGGCTTGCGCATCCTGTCCATGCTGGACGGCGAACTCACGCCGCAGAAGGCACCCTGGTATACCGAGCACTTCGCCGAGCAGGTCTTCCGCCAGGCGTTCGCCTCCTTTGACCGGGCGCTCGACCGCTGGCGTGAACTCTTCGCCGCCACCAAGCGGCAGATGGAGATCAACCAGAAGGTCATGAACAACCCGGCGGCGAATGAGCGCGACCGGCGCGATGCCAAGCAGCGTCACGACGAAGCCTTTCGTCAGCAATCCTTGCTGTTGCAGGAGTCGGGATCGGCCAATTCGGACTTCTACACCTATCGTTATCTGGCCAGCCGGGGCTTCCTGCCCGGCTACAACTTCCCGCGCCTGCCGCTCATGGCCTATATCCCGGCAAGAAAGGGCAAGATCGGCCGCGAGAATTTCCTCTCCCGCCCACGTTTCCTGGCGCTTGCGGAGTTTGGCCCCTACAGCCTCATCTACCACGAGGGCAGCCAATACCGGGTTACCCGAGCCATGCTGTCCGTCGGGGCCGACGACCAGGTATCGCTTGGCGCCAAGCTCACCACCGATGTGGCTCGCCTCTGCCCGGCTTGTGGCTACGGCCATTTCCGCAACCAGCGCGATGCCGACCGTTGCCTGTCCTGCAACGCCCCCTTGGCCGATGCCCTGTCCGTGCAGAACCTGTACCGCATCGAGAACGTCTCCACCAAGCGGGCCGAGCGCATCACCGCCAATGAGGAAGAGCGGGTGCGTCAAGGCTACGAAATGCAGACCACCCTCCAGTTCGGCGAGCAGGAGGGCAAGCTCCAGGTCATGCATGCCGTGCTCAAGGATGGCGACACATCAGTACTCGAACTGCAATACAGCCAGTCGGCCACCGTCTGGCGCATGAACCTCGGTTGGCGGCGGCGCAAGGAGAAGAGCCTGCTCGGTTTCATGATCAACCCGGTCACCGGCCACTGGATGGGCGGCGCCGATGAGACCGGCGAGCCCGACCCGGAGACCCCGCCGGACAAGACGCCGCCGCAGCGCATCGTTCCCTACGTCGAGGACCGGCGCAACCTGCTCATCATCCGTCCGCTCGAAGAGCTGGACGTCAAGACCATGGCCACCTTGCAGTACGCGCTGAAGCGCGGCATCGAGGCCATCTACCAGCTCGAAGAGAGCGAACTCATGGCCGAGCCGCTGCCCAATGCGGAGCTGCGCCGCTCCATCCTGTTCTACGAGTCGGCGGAAGGCGGCGCGGGCGTGCTCACCCGCATTGCGACGGAGCCGGATGCGCTCGCCCAGGTGGCCGCCGAAGCGCTGGCCATCATGCACTACCAGCGTCCGGCCAACGGCTATTGGGCGGCGGATACCCTGAGCGAGGACATGGACCGACAAGGTCAACCCATCTGCGAAGCCGGCTGCTACAAGTGTCTGCTGTCCTACTACAACCAGCCGGACCACACACACATCGACCGTCGGGACAGGGACAACCAAGGCCAGGCCCTCGAGATCCTCTGCCAACTCACCCGTGCCCGTGGCCAGATCGGCAGCTTTGGCCGCACGCCGGCACAGCAACAAGACGAACTTTCGCGCCTATCTGGCAGTTCGCTGGAGCAGGCGTGGCTGGAGCACGTCAAGACCAACGGCTATCGCCAGCCCGATGCTGGTCAGTACAGGATTGAACGCTGCCAGACCAGCGCCGATTTCTTCTACGCTGACTGGAAGGCCGCCATCTTCATCGATGGCCCGCATCACAAAACCGCCACTCAGTCCGGCAAGGACAACAATATCACTTCCTGCCTGGAGGCCGCCGGCTACTACGTCGTGCGCTTCCCCGAGGAAATCGGCGCCTGGGCAGGCCTCTTCAAGGCCCATGCCGACCTCTTCGGCGCCGGGAACACCCCAGGAACCAAGAAATGACGCCGCACACCTCGTTTCAACCCGGTAGTCTGGTCTCGGCCCGTGGCCGGGAGTGGATCGTCCTGCCGCAATCCTCGGATGACACCCTGCATTTGCGTCCGCTGGGCGCCGCCGAGGATGACGCGACGCTCATCTACCTGCCCATCGAGCCCGGCCCCGTCGGTCCGGCGACCTTTCCCAAGCCGACCGTCCAGCAGGCCGCCAACTTCGCGGCTGGTCAGCTCTTGCACGATGCCCTGCGACTCAAACTGCGCACTGGCGCGGGTCCGTTCCGTAGCTTCGGCAACATCGCCATCGAACCCCGTGCCTATCAGCTCGTCCCGCTGCTCATGGCCTTGAAACAGGATGTGGTGCGCCTGCTGATTGCCGATGATGTCGGTATCGGCAAGACCATCGAGGCCGCCCTCATCGTGCGCGAGCTGCTGGACCGGGGCGAAATCAGCCGCTTGGCGGTACTCTGCCCGCCGCACCTGTGCGAGCAGTGGCAAGGCGAACTCAAAAAACACTTCCACATCAACGCCGTGATCGTGCGCAACACCACCGCCAACCGGCTGGAACGCGGCCTGCCGGCCAACCAGTCGGTGTTCGAGGCCTATCCCTTCACCCTGGTCAGCCTCGACTACATCAAGTCCGACCGCCGCCGGGACGAATTCCAGCGCGCCTGTCCGGAATGTGTCATCGTCGATGAAGCCCACACCTGTACCCACAGCGGCCAGGGCAGGCAACAGCGTTACACCCTGCTCAAGGGACTGGCCGAACATCCCGGGCGCCACCTGGTGTTGCTCACCGCGACGCCGCATTCTGGTGACGAGGAGGCCTTCTACAACCTGCTCGCCCTGCTCAAACCCGAGTTCCGGGAACTCAAGGACATCCCCGCGGATGGCCGTCGTCCCTTGCGCGAACAATTGGCCAGACATTTCGTCCAGCGCCGTCGTCCCGACATCGAGGAATGGCGGGAGCGCCGGATCTTCCCCGAGCGCCTCTCGGCCGAAATCTTTTACAAGCTCACCGGCGACTGGGGCCGGCTCTTCGACGATGTGCTCGAATACGCCCGCGAACTCGTGATACGCGCCGATGGGCAGGGTCTCCTGCAACAGCGCATGAGCTGGTGGGCGGCACTCGCCTTGTTGCGCTGCATTTCTTCGTCTCCGGCCGCGGCGGTCAACGCCTTGCGCACGCGCCTGAATGGACGCACCCTGTCCTTGGACGAAGTAGAAGAGCAAGGTCGCGAACACGTGCTCGACGGCCTGGAGGACGACCTCTCCACCCAGGATATCGAACCCGATGCCCGCACCGAGGACACCGAGTGGCTCACCGACCTCATGGCCCGTGCCGAAGGTCTGACAGGCAGTGCCAAGGATCCCAAGCTGGAGTGCCTCATCAAGCATTTGAAAGAGTTGACTGACGCCGGCTTCCAGCCGGTCGTCTTCTGCCGCTACATCGCCACCGCCCAGTATGTGGCCGAACAACTGCGGTCCGTCTTCCGCGACCACCAGGTCACGGCGGTGACCGGCGAGTTCACCCCCGCCGAACGCGAGGCCAGGGTCGAAGCCATGGGCGAGACCGAGAAACGCCTCCTGGTCGCCACCGACTGTCTGTCCGAGGGCGTCAACCTGCAAAACCTCTTTACCGCCGTCGTCCATTACGACCTGTCCTGGAATCCGACCCGCCACGAACAGCGGGAAGGCCGCGTCGACCGTTTCGGCCAGAAGGCCCGGGAAGTCCGTGCGACCATGCTCTACGGCCAGGACAACCCGGTCGACGGGGTGGTGCTGGAAGTCATCCTGCGCAAGGCCGAGAGCATCCGCAAGGAACTGGGCGTGCTCGTCCCCATGCCCGACGACGAAGGCCGTCTCACCCAGGCCCTGGTCGGCGCCGTGCTGCTGCGCAAGGGAGCCATAGCCAGCCAGGTGCAACAGATGAGCCTGGATTTCGGCGCACCAGAAACGGCCATCGACACCGCTTGGCAATCGGCCCGCGACAAGGCGGCCAAGAACCGCACGCTGTTCGCCCAACGTCGACTGAAGCCGGAGGATGTCCTGCCCGAGTGGCGGAAGACCCTGGCCGTGTTGGGCGGGGAGGAAGATGTCGAACGCTTCATCAAGCGCACTGCCGTGCAACTGGGGGCACCGCTGGAAGCCGTCAGCAAGGCGGGAGCCGATCATTGGAAGTTGCACGCCGACAGTTTCCCCGTAGCCGTCCGCGAAAGACTCGAAGGCGAAGGTCTGATGGGCACGTTGCGCATCGACTTCCACCAGCCCGTCGCCCCCGGGGCGCAGTTTATCCATCGTACCCACCCGCTGGTCTCGGTGCTGGCCGACCACCTGCTCGAATCCGCCCTGGAAGCTACAGGCGCCGACGAGGCGATAAAGGCGGTCGCCCGGGCCGGGGCCATCTTCACCGAGGCGGTACAGGTCAAGACCACGCTGCTGCTGGTTCGGCTGCGTCACCAGCTCAGCGTCACCCACCGCGGCCAATCCCGTCTCTTGCTGTGCGAGGAAACCCTGACCCTCGGTCTGCCTGCCGAGGGCGATCAGCCACTGCTGGAGGATGACGCCGCCCGCGCCCTGATGGCCGCCGAGCCGGCCCGCAACATGCCGCCACCGCTACGCGACCAGCATCTCCAGCGGACGCTCGACCGATTGGAAGACCAGCAGCCGATCCTGGAAGCCCTGGCCCGCCAACGGGCGCAACGGCTGCTCGAGGACCACAGGCGCGTCCGCGAAGCCGCCCAGGGGCGTGGCGAATATCGTGTCACCCCGAGCCTGCCGGTCGATGTCATGGGGGTGTTCGTGTTGGTGCCAGCGTGAGGCTCAAATGTGTTATAAATTAAGTACACAATTGATCAATAAGGAGCCCATCATGAGCCTGCGTATCGGTATGCGCGAACTGCGCGAAAAGCTCGCCGAATATCTGGAATCCTCGGTGCCCGTCGAAGTCACCCGCCACGGCCAGACCATCGGCTTCTACATCCCGGTACCCCGGCGGCCCAGCCAATCCGAGCGCGACGCCCTGCTCGAAGCGGGTCGGCGCATGCGGGAAGAAATGGCCCGGCTCGGCATCAGCGAAGACGAATTGGCCGCCGATTTCAAGGCCTGGAGAAAGCAGCCGGATGCCGCATAAACGCTTGGTCATCGACGCCAACATCCTCATCCGCGCCGTCTTTGGCCAGCGCGTGCGGGAGTTGATCGCCGGTGCGAGCGAAGAAGTGGCCTTCTACGTGGCCGAAGCCAACTACCAGGAAGCCTGCCGCTATCTCGCCGAACTCGCGCCCCGGCGCGGCATTTCCGAAGCGATCTGGCAGGAATCTCTCGCCACCCTGATGAGTGCCGTTCAGCTTGTCGGTCATGAGGAACTGGCCCTGGTCGAAACTGAGGCCCGTGCCCGCATCGCCCATCGGGACGTGCGGGACTGGGACGGCGTGGCTGCCGCCTTGCTGTTGAACTGCCCGATCTGGACGGAAGACCAGGATTTCTTTGGTGCCGGCCTGCCCACCTGGACCACCGCCACCGTCGAGATCTATCTCCATTCCTCCGCGGACTGATTACAAAGCAACCCCATGGCCCGCCGCCCGAACCAGGAACTCGCCTTTTCCGCCCTGTCCATCGAAGGTGGTCTGCTCGCCCCGGACTTTCTCGACAGGGTGGCCCGCCTCGAAGCCGCCGAGCAGGCCGAAGCCCGGTACGACATCCCGCGCGGCCTCAAGCTGCGCGACGAAATCGGCCGCTACTGGAAGATCGCCCAGACCCTCTGGCAGGATTTCGCCGCCCAGCGCGCCCGTACCGACCGCAATCCGCACGCCCTCACCCGCCGGGATTTTCTCGAACCGCTACTGCGCCATGTCCTCGGCTTCGGCGACCTCCGGGCCGTCGAGCCGGTCAGCCTCGACGCGCGCGTCTTCCCCATCGGCCTGGCCGCCCTGGATGGCCGGGTGCCGGTGGTGTGCGCCGCCCACGACCAGCCCCTCGACAAACCCGACGCCCGCTTCGGCGACGGCGCACGCCGCCGCTCGCCCTTCCTGCTCGCCCAGGAATACCTGAACGCCAGCAACGGCGCCCTCTGGGCCATCGTCGGCAACGGCCTCAAGCTGCGCCTCCTGCGCGACAACCCCAGCCTCACCCGCCCGGCCTATATCGAGGCCGACCTCGAAACCATCTTCAGCGAAGGTCTCTACCCGGACTTCACCGCCCTCTGGCTGCTCGCCCACGCCTCTCGCTTTGGCAAGGTGGGGAGTGAACCGAGCGATTGCCCACTGGAGCGCTGGCGCAACCAGGCGCAGGAAGATGGCCTCCGCGCCCGCGACCGCCTGCGCCTCGGCGTCACCGAAGCCCTGCGCGCACTCGGCACCGGCTTCCTGGCGCATCCCACCAACGGCGAACTGCGCCGCCGTCTCGAAGCCGGCGAAGTCTCCACCCAGACCTACTTCGAGCAACTGCTGCGCCTCGTCTACCGCCTCATCTTCCTCGCCACCATCGAGGACCGCGAACTGGTCTTTGCCCCGGACGCCAGCGCCGAGGCCAGGGCCCGTTACCGCGCCGGCTACAGCCTCGCCCGGCTGCGCCAGTTGGCCGCCCGCCGCCGCAGCCATGACCGCCATGCCGACCTCTGGCAGGCGCTCAGCATTACCTTCCACGGCCTCGGCCAGGGCCAACCGGCGCTCGGGTTGCCGGCTTTGGGCGGCCTCTTCGCCGCCGGCCAGTGTCCGGACCTGGACGCCGCCCGGCTCGACAACAGCGCCCTGCTCTCGGCCCTGTTCAGCCTCTGCTTCTTCCGCGACGGCGCGGCGCTCTCCCGGGTCAATTACCGCGACATGGATTCCGAGGAACTCGGCAGCGTCTACGAAAGCCTGCTCGAATTGGTGCCCAATCTAAGCTTGACCGCCGGCGTTCGCCGCTTCGGCTTCATCGGCGACGAGAACGAACTCCCCTCGCCCTCCGGGAGAGGGGCTGGGGTGAGGGTTCTACCCCCCTCTCCCACGGGGAGAGGGGTCGGGGGTGAAGGCGGCACCCGCGGCAACGCCCGCAAGCTCACCGGCTCCTACTACACCCCGGACAGCCTGGTGCGGGAGCTCATCAAGAGCGCCCTGGAGCCCGTCATCGAACGCGCCCTGGCCGAAAATCCGCGGGAACCCGTCAAGGCCCTGCTCTCCCTCACCGTCTGCGACCCGGCCTGCGGCTCCGGCCATTTCCTGCTCGCCGCCGCCCGTCGCCTCGCCGAGGAGGTGGCGCGGCTCAACGCCACCGACGGCAACCCGCTGCCCGCCGACTACCGCCGGGCGCTACGCGAGGTGGTGGCCCACGGCATCCATGGCGTGGACAAGAACCCGCTGGCGGTCGAACTCGCCCGCACCGCCCTGTGGCTGGAGGCCTATACCCCGGAACGCCCGCTCAGCTTCCTCGATGCCCACCTGCGCTGCGGCGATGCCCTGCTCGGCGTGCTCGACCCGGCGGTGCTCGACGCCGGTATCCCGGACCAGGCCTTCAATGCCCTCTCCGGCGACGACAAGGAGGTGGTCAGACGCCTCAAGAAGGCCAACCGCGACGCGCTGAAGGCCATCGAAAAGGCCAAGGCCCTCAGCGACCAGTTCAGCCTCGGGCTGGAAGCCGAGCCGGACGCGGAGGCCTTCGAGCGCCTGCCCGACGACACGCTCGAAGCGGTGGAGGCCAAGCGCGCCGCCTTCGCCGCGCTGCAGGCGCGGCTGGCCGAATCGCGCGCCCGGCTGGCGGCCGACCTCTTCGTCGCCGCCTTCGTGCTGCCCAAGACCCCGGAAACCGAAAAGCAGGTGCCGACCAGCCAGGACCTCTGGCTGGCGCAGAACGGCCACGCCCCGCGCCCCGGCGTGGCCGAGGCCGCCCGCCGCGCTTGCGAGGCGGCGCAAGCCTTCCACTGGTGGCAGGCGTTTCCGCACATCTTCCTCCCCTCCCCTCTCGTGAGTGAGGGAACAAGCTCTGCCTCGGCCCAGCCCCTTCCCTCACCCCGACCCCTCTCCCGGCGGGAGAGGGGCTTCGACGTGCTGCTCGGCAATCCGCCGTGGGAGCGCATCAAGTTGCAGGAGGAGGAATTCTTCGCCAGCCGCAGCCCGCTGGTCGCCGAGGCGCCGCACAAGGCCGAGCGCGGCCGGCGCATCGCGCTCTTGGCCGAGGGCAGGCTGCTGCATACCCTCTACCCGGAGGTAGAAGCCGCGCAAGGACTGGTGCCGCCCAATGCCGCCGAGCAGGCGCTGTACGTCGAGTTTCTGGCCGCCAAGCGTGGCGCTGAGGCCGCCAGCCTCCTCGCCCACGAGGCCGGGCGTTTTCCGCTGACCGGCGTCGGCGACGTGAATACCTACGCCCTCTTTGCCGAGACCTTCGCGCAACTGGTCAGCGCCCATGGGCGGGCGGGCTTCATCGTGCCCACGGGCATCGCCACCGACGACAGCACCAAGGCCTATTTCGAGGCGGTATCGCAACTAGGACGGCTTGCGAGCTTGTACGACTTCCGGACAGGTCCAGGACTTTTTTCAGAAATCGGGCACCAGCGCTTCAAATTCTGTCTTCTGACGCTTGGCCCGGTGAACGAAACGGACTTCCTGTTCTTTGCCTTAGAAGTAGGGCATTTGGCCGACCCGCGCCGCCACTTTAAGCTCACCTCTGAGGAATTCCGCCTCATCAACCCCAACACGCTCACCTGTCCGGTGTTCCGCAGCCGGGTGGACGCCGAGCTGACCAAGAAAATATACCGCCATGTCCCCGTTTTGATCAGAGAGGAACAAAGTCATGACATTTGCTGAAATGATTTACCAGCACAGCCTTAACCTGCCTGAATCCGCCGCCAGAGAGGCCCTCGACTTCATTGAATTTCTTGAAATGCGTTATGCAAAAAACGACGCAACTGTCGAGCAAAACACCCAGGGCACGGGGGACTCTCGGACCGAAATGTTTCTGGCCGCGTTGGCCGGCGGTCTGAGTGACGACTTTCCCGATGACATTGACGATAGCGATTTAGGCGTTGATGCCCCGCGTGAGGATTTCGACTGATGCGCTATTTGCTCGATACCAATATCGTCATTGCGCTCATAAAACAGCACCCCAAGGTCTTGACATGGGTGCGTCAGATTGGTCAGGAAAACTTGCTGCTGTGCGCGCCGGTTGAGGCCGAACTCTGGTATGGCGTTGCCAAAAGCGCACAACAACAACGGAATCGTGAACAGTTACTCATCTTGTTGCAATGGCTCCCGAGTTTGCCCTTCTCCGGGCTAGCCACCCAAGGGTTTGGCGATCTTCGTGCTCACCTTGCCAGGCAAGGCACACCCATTGGTCCGTATGACATGCAAATCGCCGCCATCGCCCTGGCCCATGGGCTGACGCTGGTGACGCATAACACCCGTGAATTTGCCCGGGTTCCCGAATTGATGCTGGAAGACTGGTTGTAATGCCTCCATCAGACAACAACCCCTGGGGCATCCGCTTCATGCGGCAATTCGACATGGCCAACGACAGCGGCCTGTTCCACGCCACTCCCGTCCCCGGCCGGCTGCCGCTGTATGAGGCGAAGATGATTCACCAGTTCGACCACCGCTGGGCGACCTATCTCCCCTCTCCCAGCGGGGTGAGCGGCGGGCCAGGAGCCGCGAACGCCTTCAGGCTGGGAGGGGCCGGGGGTGAGGGAACCAGCCGCGACGTCACCGAGGCCGAAAAGGCCGACCCTGCCTTCGCCGTCACCCCGCGCTACTGGGTGGAGGCCGCCGAGGTCGAGGCGCGGCTGAGGGACAAGGGCTGGGACCGGGGCTGGCTGATGGGTTGGCGGGACATTACCAACGCGACCAACGAGCGCACGGTGATTGCATCGGTGGTGCCGCGGGTGGGGGTGGGAAACCAAATGCCGCTCATGTTGTTTGATGACCGCAAGGACCGAAGCGTGTTCGCCGCCTTGCTCGGCAACCTTTCCGCGCTGGTATTCGATTTCGTTGCCCGCCACAAGGTCGGCGGCACTCACCTTAATTACTTCATCTACAAGCAATTGCCTGTGCTTCCCCCCGACCGCTACAGCGAGGCCGATCTCGCCTTCATCGTCCCCCGCGTGCTCGAACTGACTTACAGCGCCCGCGACCTCGCCCCCTGGGCGGCCGACCTCGGCCACAGCGGCGAACCCTTCCCCTGGGACCCGGAGCGCCGCGCCCAACTCCGCGCCGAACTCGACGCCTACTACGCCCGCCTCTACGGCCTCAGCCGCGACGAACTGCGCTACATCCTCGACCCCGCCGATGTCATGGGCGACGACTACCCCAGCGAAACCTTCCGCGTGCTCAAGCACAACGAAATCCGCGAGTTCGGCGAATACCGTACCCGGCGGCTGGTGCTGGCGGCCTGGGATGAACTTGAATCAGGGCTGATCGGGTCGAGGTGACGGGATTGCGCCCGTCACCCCTCCCACACCACCGGACATGCGGTCTTCCGCATCCGGCGGTTGGACTCGGCGACCGTCTCGTGGTCGCGAAGACTGATGAGGTAAACCCATCAACCCTCATTCAGCGCCTTCTCTTCTTGCCTTCGCTTGCGCCTCAGCTCGCTGTTCCAGGAATGGCTCCAAACCGGAATCCACCGGCTTCCTTGCCCTTCCCCCGATTCGATGGTCGCGGCCGTTGCCACGTCGAATCGTATCGAACAACTTCGCGCTTCCTCGCAAAGACGGCCAGAATGGCCTGTTTCGTAGTCCTTCAGCCCTTCGCTTCACGCCCTTTCAGACGCTTCCTCGCTACTACGGCTTCTGCTGACTCCTCCCAAGCTCTCACTCGGGAGGTCTCCCCGGGTAAGGTGCCAAGACTTTCGGCCCGCATCGCCAGACTCTACCTGATACGTCTTTCGGTGACGGTTGGATTTCGCGTTCCCTAGCACGCTCATCGCCCGTACCCGGCCTCACTGTCTGTTCGTGTTCCTACGATCGTGCCCTTGTTCCACGCTTCTTTCAGGCTGGCCTCGCGGCTTCCCCCTTGCGCTTCTCTACGGTTGTCGTCACTCTCTCCGGTAGCCTCCTTTCAGGCTACAAGTCTTGGCCCATGCCGGGCACACTAGGTCGGCATGCCCATGCCGACGACTGATTCCGCACCCAATGGCGGCAAAGGGTTGCCGCCCTACGGCTGGTATGACGTTTTCTGGAATTCACCTAAGGAACCGCCTCTATCGCTGCACCCAAGCTCGATGCGGCACGCCTGGAAGATGGACCGCGCGAGAGGAAAACCGTCGCGTCTGGCTCGTCCATCCCTCGGCGCTCCCGGGCCGGGGCTGTTTTGCCCGGTTTTTTGTTCTCGTAAAGAGAACAAAAGCCTCTCTGTTAGCTTATTGTTCTCCTAACGAGAACGAAAAAAGGCCGTTTCCAGTCGATGCCCGGAACAACCGAGCGCCCAGCCCGACCCGTCGTAAACACAAAACATATCCAGAAATCGCCTTACTCTCCGGCAACCCCAGGGGAGGCTTGGGGCCGCTCCATCCCGCTGGGTTGCGTCCTTCGCTCCGCCACGACGCCAGGGCCAGGCTCGGTCGTGGACAAGCCTGCTTCCCCTTCTTCCAACCCCAGCCTCTCCAGCGCCTGCCGATAGAGATCCCGACGATAGACCCGCGCCACCAGGGGCTCGGGTTCCGGGATCGAGGGCGCCTGGCCCCAGCGTTGCATCTGCTGGAGCAGCCACAGGCCCTGGGAGCGAGAGGGACGATTCGCCCCCTGGCGATGGAACATGAGGAATTCCGGCAGCCTTCTGGGGGACTCGCCGCGGGCAAAGCGCGGACGACCGCTCAGGGAGGGCCGGAGCCATTCGTCCGGGAGGCCCACATATTCGGGCGCCGACAATATCCGGGCCGCTTCGGCCTGATGCTCCGGCTCATCCAGCCAACGGGCCGCTTCGCTCAGGGCCGCGACCAGGGCGAGATGGGTCGCCGGGTAGCGTTCGGCCCAGGCCTCGCTCACCCCCAGCACCTTTTCCTGGCTGTGCTCGAGGATCTCGCAGCCGGCGATCAGGATGCGCCCCTGACCCTCTTCCACCGCCAGGCTGTTCCAGGGCTCGCCGACGCAGAAACCGTCGATCCGCCGCCGACGTAGGCTGTCCACCATCTGTGGCGGCGGCACCACCACCAGTTCCAGATCGACATCCGGATCGATACCGGCCTCTGCCAACCAGTATCGCAGCAGATAGTTGTGCTGGGAGAAGGGGTAGACCATGGCCAGGGTGAGGGGCTCGCGACCCCGACGGCACTCCTCCTCGATCACCCGTCGTAGCGGACGCGCCGAACAGGGGCTCTCCGCCATCCCTACCGGGTCCAGTTCCCACATCCGCTGGATGAGCGGCTCCGCAAGGGTGATGGCGTTGCCATTGAGGTTGAAGCAAAAGGCCGTGACCAGGGGACGGCGGATCGGCTCCAAGCCCAGGGTCGCCGCCAGCGGCATGGGGGCCAGCATCTGGGCCCCGTCGAGGGCGCCCACCGCCACCTTGTCCCGGATCGCCGCCCAGGAATTCTCCCGGGAGAGCCTGACCTCGAGCCCATGGGCCTGGAACCATCCCAGTTCCTTGGCCACCACCAGCGGGGCGCAGTCGCTGAGAGGAACGAAGCCGATGTGGAGATCCGGCTTTTCGGGTTGGGGCCAGGCCGGGGGCATCGGTTGAACACTGGAGACAGGCATCTTCTTTCTCCCTCAACTCGCCAACCGCAGTCGCTGACGCGGGGCCAGTTCGTCATTCACCGGCTGGTCGGGGACCAGCACCGGCACCTCGGTACCCTTGGCTGGGCTGGGTGCGGCTGGCCGGCCGTGGCGTTCATGAAGAAAGCGCACCACCTCGGCCCGGTAATGGTTGAAGGCCGGATCCTCCGCCAGGCCGAGGCGATCCCGGGGTCGCGGCAGATCCACCTCGAGCACGGCGCCCAGGGTGGCGGCGGGGCCGTTGCTCATCATCAGGATGCGATCCGAGAGCAGCACCGCCTCGTCCACGTCATGGGTGATCATGATGACGGTGTTGCGCAGACGGCCCTGGATCTCCATCAGGGAATCCTGCATCTGGGTGCGGGTGAGGGAGTCGAGCGCCCCGAAAGGCTCGTCCATCAAGAGCACCTTGGGCTCCATGGCCAGGGCGCGGGCGATGCCGACGCGCTGCTTCATGCCGCCGGAGATCTCGTCGGGGCGACGCTCCAAGGCATGCTCCATGTGCACCAGTTCGAGATTGCGCAGGGTCCAGTCGTGGCGTTCGGCGCGGGATTTGCGACCGCGGAACACCTGATCGACGGCGAGACGCACATTGTCGTAGACACTGAGCCAGGGCAGCAGGGAATGGTTCTGGAACACCACCGCCCGATCCGGACCGGGCTCGGTCACCTCGCGTCCTTCCAGCACCACCCCACCCTCGGTGGCGCGCAGCAGACCGGCGACGATATTCAGCACCGTCGATTTGCCGCAGCCCGAGTGGCCGATCAGGGAAACGAACTCGCCCTTGGCGATATTGATGTTGACCTGACGCAGTACCTCCAACGGCCCCTTGTCGGTGGCGAAGCTGAGGCTGACGTGATCGATCTGCAAATAAGTCGTCATGTTCTTCACTACCTCTCAGCGCAGCACCGCGCTTTTGTCCCAGGTGAAATGGCGTTGCAGGAGCAACATGCCGCGATCGAGCAGGAAACCGATGAAGCCGATGGTCAGCACCGCCACCATGATGCGGGCCAGTGAATTGGAGCTGCCGTTCTGGAACTCATCCCAGACGAATTTGCCCAACCCCGGGTTCTGCGCCAGCATCTCCGCCGCGATCAACACCATCCAGCCGATCCCCAGGGACAATCGCAGACCGGTGAAGATCATGGGCACCGACCAGGGCAGGATGATCTTGAGCGTCTTGGTGAAAAACCCCAGCCGCAGCACCCGGCTCACGTTGAGCAGATCCTTGCTCACCGAGGACACCCCCACCGTGGTGTTGATCACCGTCGGCCAGAGACAACAGAGGGTGACGGTGATGGCCGAGTTGAGGTAGGACTTGGCGAACAAGGGGTCCGGGGTGACATAGGCGGCGCTGACCACCATGGTGACAATGGGCAGCCAGGCCAGGGGTGACACCGGCTTGAAGAGTTGCACGAAGGGGTTGATGGCGGCATAGAGGGTCGGGCTCATGCCGCAGAGCACCCCCAGGGGGATGGCGATGAGGCTGGCAAGCAGAAAGCCGCTGGCGACCGTGCCCAGACTGGTAAGCACCTGATCGAAAAAGCTGGGCTTGCCGGTATAGGGCCGGATCTTGACCTCGGCCTTGGGGTCCCGGGCCAGCCGCTCGGCGTTGCGCGCCTCCTGACGGGCGTAGAATTCCCGCGCCTCCTGGCGTCCGGCCTGGTGCTCCTCGAAGAGGACCCGGGCCTGCTGCCAAACCTGGGCAGGGCCGGGCAACTGGCCCAGCGAAGTCTCGACCCGGGGCGCCGAGAGCCCCCAGAGCAAGAGAAAGAACCCGATGCCGAGCATCGGCACCAGTAAGGCGCGCGCGGACAGCTCCAACTTGGAGAAGAGCGCGCGGAACAGGTCCTGGAGTCGGGCAAACCGATCTCCGCTGGAGAATGAGGCGGTGATGGATGGCGCGGGGGTATTCATGCGATCTCCTCGTTGCGATCTGACCAAGCAGGTAGGCTGTAAGTTGGACAAAAGCTCGTCCTGAGCGGAGTCGGAGGACGTGGCGTTGCCCAACGCTTGACCCAAGATGTTGGGCTTCGCAGGCTCAGCCCAACCTACGGTGTCTCCTGGCCCTTGAGGCCGATGGCGAACTTCGCCAGATAGGCATTCGGCTGGGTACCGTCGTAAACCAGCCCGTCGATGAAGCCGCTCTGCGGTGGCCGGAAGCCGGTCTCCCGGGCGAAATCGGGGAAGTCCGCCGCTTTCGCCTTGCCTTCGTGGATCAATTCCTCCGCCGCCAGCCGATAGATCTCGGGGCGATAGACCCGGCGCGCCGTCTCCAGATACCAGTTGTCCGGCTTGGCCTCGGGGACCTGCCCCCAGCGGCGCATCTGGGTCAGATACCAGACCGCGTCCGAGTAATAGGGATAGGTGGCGAAGTAACGGAAAAAGACATTGAAGTCCGGTACCTGACGCTTATCACCTTTCTCGTATTCGAAGGTGCCGGTCATGGAATTGGCGATCACGGCCTCATCCGCCCCGACATAGTTCGGCTTGGAGAGGATCTTCACCGCCTCCCGGCGATTGGCGTTGTTCCCCTCATCCAGCCAGATGGCGGCGCGGATCAGGGCCTTGAGCAGGCGTACATGGGTGTTGGGGTGTTTCTCCGCCCAGCCCTGGGTGACGCCGAACACCTTTTCCGGGTTGTTCTTCCAGATCTCGTCATCGGTGATCACCGGCACCCCGATGCCTTTGATCACGGCCTGCTGGTTCCAGGGCTCACCCACGCAGTAGCCTTCGATACTGCCGGCCTCCAGGGTGGCGGGCATCTGCGGCGGCGGTGTCACGCTCAGCAACACATCCGCCTGTAACTGACCCGAGGTGTCGCCCTTGTGCGGGGCGTAATAGCCCGGGTGCAGACCACCGGCGGCCAGCCAGTAACGCAATTCGTAGTTGTGGGTGGACACCGGGAACACCATGCCCATACGGAAGGGCTTCCCCGCGGCCTTGTATTTGGCCACGACCTGGGCCAGGACCTCGGCGCGAATGGGATGCAGGGGTTTGCCATCCGCGCCCTTGGGAAGGTGCGGCTTCATCTCTTCCCAGACCGCGTTCGACAGGGTGACACCATTGCCGTTGAGGTCCATGGAGAAGGCGGTGACCAGATTGGCCTGGGTGCCGAAACCTATGGTCGAGGCCAGGGGTTGTCCGGCGAGCATGTGGGCGCCGTCCAACTGACCGTCGATGACCCGATCCAGCAACACCTTCCAGTTCGCCTGCGCCTCCAGGGTCACATAGAGTCCCTCGTCCTCGAAATAGCCCTTTTCGTAGGCGATCGCCAGGGGCGCCATATCGGTGAGTTTGATGAAGCCCAGCTTGAGACTCTCCTTCTCCGCCGTCCCCACCGCCTGAACCTGGGTTGGGAACACGGCGGTTCCCAGGGCCAAGGCCAGAGCCACCGCCGCCCGACGCAGGAACAGGCGCCGGCGGGGTCGGAATGTCACGTCTATCGCTTTCATCGGCACAGTCTCCTATCGCGTCTGCTGACCATGAGGGCAAAAAAAAGGCGCCGCGCAGAACAGGGAATCCCGTACTCGCGAGAAACCCAGCTGCGGACGCCGTTGTCCACTGCGGCCAACATCAGCCGCGAAAGAACCCACCCTGAGAGACTGGAAGAGCCCAGCGTTGGGCTCGCCCCTCGGTTTTCGTATTTGCAACTCCCATGCCAAAAAGCGTATCAGGGGAATTTTCCTGTGTTTCCCCAGCCGAGACCGATGGTCGGGCGCCGCCATGGCCGCGGACATGCATCATGGCAGTGCATACCAGAAACTTGCTGCACCGCATCAGGTCAGAACCTGACGACTCAGCGGTTGCCCGCCTCCCCCAGGATCTCCCGGATCAGGAGAATCCCCTCGGCCACTTCCACCAGCTTCTTGTTGCTCTTCATGGCGGCCCGGCGCAATCGCTGATAGGCCTCATCCTCGGACAGTCCCAACTGAGTCATGAGTACCCCCTTGGCACGGTCGATGGTCTTGCGCGCCGCCAGTTCGGAGCGCGCCCGCTGCAACTCGGACTCCAGATCCTTGAGACGCTGGAACATGGCCATGGCCGACTCGATGACGGCCCGCACTGGCTGGCCGCCGGGACGATCGGCCACATAGGCCGATACCCCGGCGGCAATGGCGCGCTGGATGGTGGCGCCGTCGTCGTCCGGGCAGAACATCACCATCGGCCGGGGCACATTCGCCTGCACCGAGCGCAGGCTTTCCAGGATATCCCGCCCAGGGGAGTCCAGATCGATCAGGACCACATCAGGATCCCGTTCCCTGACCTCGGTCAGCAGATCGTCCTCAAGCGCCAGACCGGCCACTATCTCGCAGCCAGCCTCTCGCAGATGCTCCGCTACCAGGGACTGGCGCTCCCGACATTGATTGACGAGCAGGATTCGCAGCATGACGTGGCCTGAAGGTGAACTCCCGGAACAGAATGAGATTGGGATGGATTAGCAAGCATCGGGCCAGCGCACCCTCCGGCGTGAAGCCGCCCGACCATCCCGGTGGGTGACGAAACCCGGTCAAGGGCCGAAGCGCCGCTCTCCGTATCCGCCCCTCCCGGGCTATACTCCGAAACAGAATAACCATACCAAGAGGGGGATACGATGAGACTCTATGTCCTACAGCATGCCGAGGCGGTGCCTGAAGAAATGGATCCCGACCGCCCCCTGACCCCCCGGGGCTGGGAGCAGATGGGGCGTCTGAGCATCCTTCTTGGCAGCCGCTGTATCCGCGTCAGTCGACTCCTTCACAGCGGCAAGACCCGGGCGCGTCAGACCGCCGAGATTCTGGCACCCAAGGTCCTCCCTGGCGGTGTCATCGAAGAATGGGAGGGGCTCAAGCCCAAGGACGATCCGAGCGATTTTCTGCGCGGTCTGGGCGAATGGGAGTACGACCTGATGTTGGTCGGCCACATGCCCTTTGTCTCCAAACTGGTGAGCCGCTTGGTGACCGGCAAGGAAGAACCGGCGATACTGACTTTCTCCCCAGGTACTTTGGCGGCGCTGGAGACGGATCCGGGTAAGACCTCTTGGACGATCGGCTTTCTCTGGCCGCCGGAGCTGCTGTGACCAGGCGGGATCGTCCATGAGACCAGGGAGCCGGATCGAGACCCGCAATCCAACCTCATGCGACTTGGTAACAAGGTACAATGCCGCCAGGCCGCTGCACTTTTTTGTGGGTGGCTTCCGGTAGTGGATCAGAACCCGAAGGGCCGAAACGCGCGGTAGAACGAATCGCCCCGAATCAACCTAGCTTCTGGCCCATAATGAGAACCACTTGTACAACAGGGATATCAATCACGTGACCAAGCCTTTGAGCAGAATTCGCTTCTCGGGGCCCAGGGAAGATCTTCATCTCACTAACTTGGGATTGGTGGAAAGTTATCTTACCGCCATCGAGCGGCGGGACTTCGGCTGTATTGCCAGCCTGCTCGCCACCGAGGGATTCACCTATCTCGGCCCTACCCAAAGATTCTCCGATGCCGCGGCCTTCATCCAGGATCTGGAGCGAATCGGCAGCATCCTCAAACGGATCGAACGCCGGCGCCTTTTTGTCGATGGCGAGGATGTCTGCGCCATTTTCGATCTCTGCTCCACCATCCCCGAACTCGAACAGGTGCGCATCGCCTGCTGGTTCCGCCTCCGGAGCGGCCACATCTACAGCATCGAGACTTTTTTCGACGCCCGTCCCTATGCCAAACTGTTCGAGGATGCCGGCGTCCTGGATTCCTATTGAGATTTTCCCGGAATGCGACTGTTGTCACCCCCCGCTTTCCGGTCCCAGATGCCGCCCGACCCCATTCCCCCTTTTGCCCTTTGCCGCGGAGATATTCCAGATGTCAGAAGAAGGCCGCTTCACCATCCATCTCGATCACCTCGAAGGCTATGAATTCAAGGTCCGCTTCGACTGGGACAAGGCCGGCGAGATCCTCATGGACGAACCCCCGCCCTTGGGGCAGCGGGCCGGGCCAAATCCTTCCCGCCTGCTCGCCGCCGCCGCGGCCAACTGTCTGAGTGCCAGCCTGTTGTTCTGTGTCCACAAGTCCGAGGCGCCGCCCGGCAGCCTGCACACCAGCGCCACCTGTCGGATCGTCCGCAATGAGCAAAAACGGCTGCGCATCGGTGGCCTGGAGGTACGGATTCAGGTCAGCGGCGAGATGGAAGAGGCGGTGCGGATGAAGCGCTGTTTGGCTCTGTTCGAGGATTTTTGCGTGGTCACCGCCAGCATCCGTCAGGGCATCCCGGTCCAGGTGGCCGTCGTCGGCCAGGACGGCGAGGTGCTGCACAGCACGGATTGAAATGCGGGTAGGCATGGCGGTCTTGGGTACCCTGGCCCTGGTCGCGGGAGGGGCCTACCTCCTGGTGCTGGGAGGGCTCTATCTGGGCCAATCCCAGCTTCTCTATCTGCCGGATATTCCGAGCCGCGAGCTGACAGCCACGCCCGAGGTGGTGGGTTTGCCCTATGAATCGCTCCGACTTCCCACCCGGGACGGTGAGACCCTGCACGCCTGGTATCTGCCCGCCAACCCAGGCACCCATACCCTGGCCTTTTTTCATGGCAACGCGGGAAATCTCTCCCACCGCCTCGACAACCTCGAACTCTTCCATCAACTGGGCCTCAACGTCCTCATCATCGACTACCGGGGCTATGGCGCCAGCAGCGGACAACCCAGCGAGGTCGGCACCTCGCTGGACGCCGAGGCGGCCTGGAGCTATCTCACCTCGATACGCGGCCTCCCGCCGGAACGCATCCTTCTCTATGGCCATTCACTGGGAGGGGCGGTGGCCGTCCAGTTGGCCAGCGAGGTTCGGGCTGGGGGGTTGATCGTCGAATCCAGCTTCACCTCAGTGGCGGACCTGGCGGCGGAACTCTATCCCTGGGTTCCCGCCCGCTGGCTGGTGCGTTTCCATTACGACTCCCGTTCCAAGCTGTCACAGGTCAGATCCCCGGTATTGATCATCCACAGCCGGGATGACGAGATCATCCCCTATCATCACGGCCAAAGCCTCTACGCCGCTGCCCCCTCGCCAAAGCGTCTCCTCGACATCCAAGGCGATCACAACTCGGGCTTTCTCATCAGTCTTCCCCGCTATCTGGAAGGCTGGCGTAGCTGGCTCGGCGAGTTGCCGAAAGACGGGGTCGACAGCCGGGATTGAACGCCGTCAGGAGCTGGTTCCGGTAATTCCTTTGCGCCCGGGAGAGGAGTACATTCTGCGACCGAAATCTGTTGCACCCTCCCGGTTCCCATCCAGCGCAGACCTCTGTCCTCAGTTTCCGGAGACATCCCATGCCAGCCGCCACCTCTGTCGATGCCAGACAAGAAAATTACCGCGCCGCCCAACAGGTCACCAAGATCGGGACGGTCGCGGATATCTTTCTCACCCTGGCGAAGCTGATCATCGGCTTCCTGAGCCATTCGGCCGCCTTGGTTGCCGAGGGTCTGCATTCCGCCGCCGATGTGCTGTTCGATCTCGTGGTATTGATCGGCATGCACCTGGGCCGCAAGGAGGCGGATGAGAGCCATCCCTACGGCCATGGGAAGTTCGAGAGCCTGGCCACGCTGTTGCTGGCCCTCATCCTGCTGGCGGTGGCGGCGGGAATCGCCATCGAGGCCGCCAACCGGATCAAGGACCCGGATCTCGTCCCCCCCGATCAGCTGGCGCTTTGGGTGGCCGCCGGTTCGATGCTGATCAAGGAGCTGCTGTATCAATATACGGTGCGGGTCGGACGCCGCATCGGTTCCAACATCATCATCGCCAACGCCTGGCATCATCGCAGCGACTCCATCGCCTCCTTCGCCGCCCTCCTGGGTATCGCCGGCGCCATTGCGGGTTGGCCCATGTTCGACCCGATAGCCGCTATCGGCGTGGCCTTCTTCGTCGGCAAGGTCGGGGTCGAGATCGCCATCGACTCGCTCGAGGAACTTACCGATTCCGCCAACGCTATCGATAACGAGATCCGCGAAACCATCACCAGGCTCATCAACGAGCATCCCGAGGTACTTTCGGCCCATCTGGTCAAGGCGCGCAAACTGGGTCCCGACATCCTGGTCGATGTGCATGTCGTGGTCGATCCCTTTCTCTCGGTTACCGAGGGTCATCAGATCGCCGATGAGGTGGAAAAGACCCTGCTCCGGGAGGTACCGGACATTACCGCGGTGATGGTCCATGTCGACACCAGCGACGAACTGGCCGAGGGCGAGATCAGGCTCTACCCCAATCGCCGCGAGTTGCGCGAACACTTCGATAACCACGTCAATCTGGAGTCGCCCCTGGTCGAACTCCAGGAAGTCATTCCACACTTTACCCGGGAAGGCATAGTGGCGGAGGTCTTTCTCACCGCCCAGGCCGAGGCCCAGGTGGCGTCGGTTGGGGAAAGCGCTCTGCGCCTGGGTCGAACCCTGCACCAGAGCCATGATGATGTGACCAAGGTCCGCCTGCACCTGTTCCTGGGAGAGGACCGGGGTCCGGCGTCCGTCTCCGGGGCCATGCCTGGCTGAGTGTATTTTCCATCTTGATTGATTTACTTGGAGCGAAACTGATGACGAATGGGCAGGTGAAGAAGGTCGTATTGGCCTACTCGGGCGGTCTGGACACCTCGGTGATCCTGAAATGGCTGCAAGAGGTCTATGGGTGCGAGGTGGTGACCTTCACCGCCGACATCGGCCAGAACGAAGAGCTGGAACCGGCGCGGGCCAAGGCCCAGGCTTTGGGGGTGAAGGAGATCTATATCGAGGATCTGCGCGAGGAGTTCGCCCGCGACTTCGTCTTTCCCATGTTCCGCGCCAATGCCATCTATGAGGGTGAATACCTCCTGGGAACCTCCATCGCCAGGCCCCTGATCGCCAAACGCCTGGTGGAGATCGCCGAAACCACCGGCGCGGACGCCGTCGCCCATGGAGCGACCGGCAAGGGCAACGATCAGGTGCGCTTCGAGCTGGGGGCCTATGCCCTGCAACCCGGCATCCGCATCATCGCCCCCTGGCGGGAGTGGGATCTGGGATCGCGGGAAAGTCTGCTGGCCTATGCCGAGCGCCACGGCATCCCGGTGGAGATGAAACGCCGAGGTCGCTCGCCTTATTCCATGGACGCCAATCTGCTGCATATCTCCTACGAAGGCAACGAGCTGGAGGATCCCTGGATGGAACCCGCCGGGGAGATGTGGCGCTGGTCCAGGTCGCCGGAGGAGGCCCCGGATCAACCCACCGTGGTGGAACTCGGTTTTCACCAGGGAGATCTGGTGAGCATCGACGGCGAGCACTTGACCCCGGGCGTCGCCCTGGCCCAGCTCAACCGGCTCGGGGGTGAAAACGGCATCGGCCGCGCCGACATCGTGGAAAATCGTTACGTGGGGATGAAATCACGGGGCTGTTACGAAACCCCGGGCGGCACCATCCTCTTGAAGGCCCATCGGGCGATGGAATCCCTGACCCTGGACCGGGCCGTCGCCCATCTCAAGGACGAACTCATGCCGAGATACGCCGAACTCATCTACAACGGCTATTGGTGGAGCCCGGAACGGCACATGCTGCAAACGGCTATCGACGCCACCCAGCAGTCGGTCAACGGCCTGGTTCGGTTGAAGCTCTATAAGGGCAATGTAATGGTGGTGGGACGTCGGTCCGAGACCAACAGCCTCTTCGACACCTCCATCGCCACCTTCGAGGAGGATCAGGGGGCCTACAACCAAAAAGACGCCGAAGGCTTCATCAAGCTCAATGCCTTACGGCTGCGGGTGGCCGCCGCCCGGGGCATCAGCCACAAGTAATACCAATTCCTGTCAGGTCTTCCCTGATCGGCGACTGAGGGACTGGGGCCTCAACCGCTCTTGGCTTCGGAACCCGAAAATGTGTTCGGTGCATAGGATGCGGAGAACGTGCGAACCATATCGAACACCAAACTTGAAGATGGGTAGAAAGACCAACCTCTGCTCTGCCGACAGTCGGAGATGGGCCAAACACTTGGGATGGGGTAGCAAACCCCGTCCAGCACCAGGGGCTGAATCCGAGGCCCGTGAATCGGACGGAAAAGACGGCGGGCCTGGGCCTTTTAGGGCGAAAATCGTTCTTTTATGAAGAACAATACGGTCTTAAATGGATGTATTGTTCTCATAAAATCAACACTGATGGGGCCTTTAAGGCTCTGGCCCGCCGCTCTCCGGGAAAGGCGACAAGATCAGGGGCCGCCCCATACTCAAGCCAGCGGTAGGGCGGGTACGGCCCGCTTTCCATTAATGGGAAAGCACATTGTGAAGGTGCGAGAATGCAAGTCCATCTCCCCTCTTCCGAACCCTCGTCTGTTTCAAATGATATGGCAGGGCTCGCAGCCGCCTGGAGTTGAAGCCCGAGTCATTTCGACCCAAGCCGCCAGGCCGTCACACCGGCCAGGAGCAGTCCCATGAGCAAAAGACCCTCAGGGACCAGGGTCGGAACCGGCAGTACGTCCTGGGCCGTAACCCGCCCCTGGACGGACGTCGATGCGCTCGCCGTCGCCGTTGCCCGGGCATTTACAGCCGAAACACTCACATTGTTGGTCAGGGAAGCCGTGGCATAGAGAACCATCGCCTTGATGAGAATCGGTGGTGCCGCTCCCGGGGCCAGCAGGGGTCTGGTGCAGGTAACGACACTGGCGATCTGGGCGCAACTCCATCCGCTACCGGAGGCGCTTTGGTAGATCAGAGAGCTGGGGAGCATATCGCTGACCGTCAGATTGACGGCATCGGCGGATCCCGTGTTGGTGACATGGATACTGTAGGTCAACTGGCTGCCGACCGTGACGGGATTCGGCGTAGCGCTCTTGGTGACCGCGAGGATCGGCTCGGAGAAGGTGTCGATATCCCGGGCGATGTTGTCGAGAGGCGTCATGTCCGTCATGCCGCTTGGGGGTAACGCGACGACCATGTTGGTCAAGTCCCCGGAAACGTCCGGTGCCACTTGAGCCGTCACGTGGTAGGTCAGGCTCGCGAGCTGCGGCAGGTCCAGGGTATCGGTGAAAGTGGCCGGATTGGTGGCGTCGTCGGTGCAGTTGTACGCCAGCGGCGTACCGCCAGCGCAGGTCCAGGTCCAGGAGCTGATCTGGGGGGGACGCACGTCGCTGATGGTCATGCCGGTGGCGTCGGCTGGCCCGTTGTTCGTGACGATAATGACGTAGTGCAAGGTCCCGCCGGCCACATAGTTGGACCGGCTGTCGGTCTTGGTGATGCTCAGGTCGAGCTGTGGAGAGTTGTTGACGCCAAAATCCATCCGGGACTCCGTCGTGGTACCGGTGGTATTGTCGAAGGATTCCTGCGCGGCTGGGCTCAGGCTGAAGGGCCGCGTCTGGATATAACCGCCCAGTCCGAGCTGGCCGTTGGCTTCGGTACCGTTGTCGTCGTTATCGGTGGTGTCGATGTCCGGATCCGGAGCCGGTTCGTAGGCAAGCCCTGGTAAGGGGCCGGTACTGGAGCGGTAATCCCGTAGAATACCACCAGGGTTGAAATTCACGGCTGGCAGACGCAGGAGGTACTCGCCCGCGGCCAGACCAATGAAAGTAAAAAGACCCCCGGAACTGGTGGTCGCCGTATCCAGCAAAACACTACCGTCCCCCGAAAGCAACTCCACTGTGACGCCGTCGTATCCTAGTTCCGAACCATCCAGCAGGCCGCTGTTGTCCAGGTCGTTCCAGACCTGGGTGCCAAGGGTGATGGTATAGAAACCGAAATCGACCGTCATGTTGGCCTGGGTATCGGGCTGCCCCTGGTTGCCATCATCCAGATCGGTTTCCCCAGTAGGCTCGTCGGTTCCTGGCCCGAGACTGATCACTGCAGAAATAACGGCTCCGCTTAATGTTCCGGCCGTTTGGCGCGTGCCGTTGTCGTCCGAGTCGAGATCAGTGTTGGCGAGGGCGGCGGGCGCTTCGGTGAGCACCCCAGCGGCGGTGCGAGAGGTGCCGGAGGACCAGTACCCCTTGAGGACCCCACTGAAGTTGCTGGCAACCACTGCGACCACGTAATCGTCGGGATCGAGGTTGTTGAACAGGTAGTAACCGCCGTTGACGGTCACTTGTGAACTCAGGACAGTGGTCAGGTCTCCGGCGGCGTAGAGATCGATGGTTACACCATCGATACCGACTTCAGCGCCGTTAATAGTGCCGCTGTTGTCGGTATCGAACCAGACGCGATTCCCCAATGCGAAGACGGGAGAACCCTGTGCCTCTGCCGTGCGCGCTCCGATGAGCGCGGCCAGAAGCACGACGATCGCAAGGATGTTATCTAGAAATCTCGTCTGCCTCACTCTCATAATGGATGCTCTACATTGGAATACTTCCCAAATCCTAAATAGGGGGGTCGCCAGCGGTCAAGCGAAGCTCCCTAGTCGATCAGGGTGGCCTCATGAGGGCCGTAGGGCGCAGCCGTATTGCGCCACGTGGCTTTGGGTTTGATATCCAGCGCAATACGCTTCGCTATTGCGCCCTACATGGGCCTCCCCAAGGCCGTAGGATGTGGTGAGCGAAGCGAACCGCATCATTCGAGGTTTTCATGCACGCGATTGATGCGGTTCGTCCCTCACCGCATCCTAGGTCACGCTGGAGCGGGCGGGAATCAGAACTCAGGGCCGCTCCAGCCAGCCCTGGAGATGGCGTTCCACCACCTCCCGCAGGAAACGGATCTGTCCCGGGCGGGCGTTGAGGCCGGGGATGAAGCGCGAGTCCCGGCCCCGGGCG
>JBPOHE010000091.1:0-23265 GCA_052035915.1 Pseudomonadota bacterium | reverse complement strand
GCTCCTGGAGCAGAACGACGAGTGGTCTCTCCAGCGTCGCTATCTCACCCTGGAAACCCTCACCGATCTCGGCGAGAATCCCAACATCAGCTTGCCTGCGGTCGCAAACTGATGACCTTCCCTTCCTCGCCAGAGTCGATGACCGTCTGATCGCTTCTTACACCACGTGCTGGGACACGATCCCGGCCAGGTTGTCCGCCCGCCTCAGTAGCGCCCGTTTTTGAATGATCTGCACCACACCGCCAAGATATGAAGCTCGAAAACCAAGCGGGTGTGTCCCTTCGTGCAACGCCTGGGCGAGCAGTTGATCCGCGTTTTCGCTCGTCAGTCCCGGTTCCCAATGGGTGTCATGCCAGGTCATCCAGGCCCCGGCTTTCGCGTCCCAGGCCAGTTGATCCTTGAGTACCTCAGCCACCCTCACAGCCGCGAGCGAGTCCACCAGCCGCCGTGGTCCATGGTCGGTTTCCTTGATCAGGAATCCCGACTTAAAAGCAAGGTTTGCGGAACCTTGCGGAACCTTGCGGAACCTTTGCGGAACCATCGCGGAACCTTCTAAGCCTTGCTACGGAAGGATCGGAACCATTTACATCACTATTTAAGGTCAACTTTTTTCGTGATTGTTGCTCAAGTCGTGCAACCGCCCGTTCATCAAGCGTTTTTTGTCCGCGCTCGGTGTTCCCACTCATTGCGCACCTCCGGCGAGTTCGAGCGCCTCATCCAAGCGGTCTGCCGCGAGTCTCAAGCGGTCATAGCCTTCGCGGGTGGTGGTTTTCCCGTTCAAGAGGTCCGCCGCTACCAGGCAAACAACCGTGACCTCGAAGGTCACCGCGCGCAGAATGTCCATGGCGTTGAACGGGGCGCGCTCCCGTGGGATGTGGTGGTCTAGAGGACGATCCGGGAATAGGTCGGCCATGTTCAGGCCCACCGCCGCGAGGACATCAGCCGGGGCGCAGCCTGAGAAGCAATGCAGCAGGGTTCGCCCGTCGCCGACTTCGCGGATACTGAGCGATGGGGATCTGTCTCGGTGCGCTGGGCATTTGGCGAGATAGCGCCCGGCTCCGGTAGCGCGGACGCCGTCAAGACGGGAAAGGAGGGTCTCGGCGCTCATCTGGCCGCCCTCCCGTGTTGTCCGGCCTGGTGCCGCTCGGAAATCTCAATCAGACTATGAGTCAGCTCAATCGCCGCGCCAATCAACCCGTCCTCGAAGGATGGAGACAACGGGCGCTTCCACGGGTCGGGATCGTCGTTAATTCGCCGTGCCTCAGCGTCGAGTGTCGAGTTGGCGAGTATTTGTAAGATGTCATGCAAGCCGTTCGCCAGCCGGGCGATTCTCGCAAGGGAATGGCCGGAGATAACCGTTTCCTGGTGGTACAGGGCGTTGGCCCAGTGCTCGCGACACAGGGAAGAATGGCCGGGATTGGTTGAAGGGGTGGAAGTTGTGGAAAAGTCGGTCATGAAAGTCAGTCCTCGAACAGAGTGTTGATGGACTGACCGCGTGCGCGGGCATGGCGCAAAGGTGCCGAAATTGGCACAATTACAGCGCCGGTGCTGCTCCGTTATGGCGGTCAGCTTTGCGAGTCCGGGGTTTCCAAGACCTCGGCTCGACGGCAAATGTAATGCGATACGATCTTGAACGCCAGTCCTCGCCCGACTGGCGTTTTTCGTTGTGGCGGCCATGGCTAAGCCGCCTTTCGACTTTTCTGGGTCTGGGCGGCCATCTCAGTCCACCTTTCGGCTTTTCTGAATTTGGGCGTCCAGCCAAGCCTCGACCTCCGACTCGACCCATCCCACAGACTTAGCCCCAAGGGCTATCGGCTTGGGGAAGGTTGGGTCATAGCCGCCAGGGCGGTTAGGGTTGAGCCGAATTTTGTCGTAGATCGTAGAGCGGGCGAGCCCTGTTTTGGCTTCGAGTTGCTTTCGGCGAAGAATGACAATCGGGTTGACTTTGGCTTGAGCCGCCATGTATCGCTGTCTCCTGGTGAAGATGAAGCGCCCCGGAACAGCCCGGGGCATGGCGGTATTTGAGCTTCACGACATACGCCGCGTAAGTGGTGACTTGGAACTTCTGCCTAGAAAAATAGCGTCCGGCCCATCAATGCGAGTCGCCAACCGGGGAAGGGTGCCCCGGGGTTCGGCCCGTCGGCCTAGGCGGGGCGAATCGTTACACCGCGCGCCGGAATGGCACGATCCGCGCCCCGGCCTTCAATCCGTCCAGGTGATCGCCCCACCACTGCATCAAGGTTTGCCGCTCTGGGAGATATTCGGCCCGGTTGTAGGCCCCGCGTACTTCGTCTCGTTCGCAATGCGCCAACTGGCGTTCGATCACATCGGCCCGGAACCCGGCCTCATTCAGGATAGTGGACGCCACTGCGCGGAAGCCGTGGCCGGTCATGCGGCCCTTGTAGCCCAGACGGTAAAGGGCGTACAGCATGGTGTTATTGCTGATGGGCTTATCGCGGTTGCGGCCTGGAAAGACGTAGGGACTGCGCCCGGCCAGGGGTTTGATCTCCGCCAGGATAGCCAGGGCTTGGCGCGACAGCGGAACAACATGCTCGGTCTTCATCTTCATGCGCGCCGCCGGGATGACCCAGAACCCAGCCTCCATGTCGAATTCCTCCCACCTCGCCCCGATCAACTCAGCGGTTCGCACAAAGGTAACGGACATCAGTTGCAAGGCCAGACGGGTGAGGGTGTCGCCGTTCTCGCTGTCGTACCCCTCGATTCGGCGCAGCAGCTCCGGCAGCTCCTCCGGCCTGACGGCGGCTTGGTGCCTCGCCTTGTGGGTGGTCAAGGCCCCGCGCAGGTCTCCCGCCGGGTTGCGCGCACAGTGCCCGGTAGCGATGCCGAAGCGGAACACCTGCCCGCAGATCGCCAGGACACGATGGGCCAGGTCATAGGCCCCGCGAGACTCGATTGTGCGCATGACCGCCAACAGCTCCGGCGCTTCGATCTCGGCAAGGGGTCGATGCCCCAGCGCCGGGAACAGATCAACCTCAAGCCTCCGCAGCACACTTTGCGCATGGGTATCCGTCCAGGCGTTCCGCTGCTTATCGTGCCAGGCTCGCGACACGGCCTCGAAACTGTTCTCCGCCGCCGCCGCCTGGGCGCGCTTTTCGGCCTTGCGGGCTTCGCTCGGATCAACGCCCGCTTCCAGCCGCCTCCGGGCTTCATCCAAAAGCGCCCGCGCCCGGGCCAGGCTTACCTCGGGATAAGCGCCAAAGGCCAATAGCTTCTCCTTGCCGCCAAAGCGGTACTTCATGCGCCACAGCCTGCCGCCGGTCGGCATCACCAGCAGGTACAGCCCCTTCTCATCGAACAGCTTGTACGGCTTCTCGCCCGGCTTGGCGTTGCGGATCTCGGGAGCGGTGAGCATGGCGCGCCTCCTGGGGGTATGTGGCGTGGGGGTACGGCGGGATACCCCCAAATACACCCCTGAGAAACGACGGCTTCCCGGGGTACGCTGTGGAACACTGCGGAAGCAGTATAAACGAAAAAGCCCGCTGGAATGCGGGCTTGCGGAACTCTGCGGAAGGTCTAGGAATACAATATGGTGCCGGGGGAGGGAATCGAACCCACACTGCCTTGCGGCAACCAGATTTTGAGTCTGGCGCGTCTACCAATTTCGCCACCCCGGCGTTGGGAGGAGCAGTATAAAGGTTTCCCACAAAGCTTCCAACATTCACCCGCTTCCAACGACACCAGGCCTGAAGGTACGGAAGTCGGGATACTGGAGATAGGAGACCGAGGTCGGGGACCGCGAGCCTTCACACTCTGGTGCCGGTTCAGGCCTTGGTCGAGGGTACCGAGCCCTTATCCTTTACCCCGATGCCCAGGTCTGGACGACGGAGACGCTCGAGCGATTCGCCAGTTCTTCCGCGAAGATAGATCAATCCAGGATCGCCGTCGGGTGCTGAGCGAACCCTTGGCGAGGCGTTCCCTGGCCGAGTCAAGGGGGATTCGATGTGTCGGCCCATCCCTGGATTGGACGCTATTTTCATCGCCAGTTGTCGCCCGGAGTCTTGTCGGGCTGTTATCGCCGTCGTGGCTTCATACTAATTACGGTTAGATTACGGTAAAATTGGTATTTTCAATATTCCACTTTGGTAAGCTAGGAATGAGCCGTTCATTGTCTGTCGATATCCAAGAGTCTGCCGAAGAACTAAAGCGAATAATGAACGAACAGACACGCGCGAAACTTCGAGAGCGGCTGCAAATTCTCTATTGGATCAAAACCGGGTCATGTCAAGGCATGCAAGAGTTAGCCAATCATTTGGGGCGGTCGAAATCGGCCATTGTAAAGTGGCTGAGTATCTATCGTACGCAAGGACTCAGCGGGCTCCTGGAATGGAATTATCATGGCGGTCGTCGCTCGAAGATTACCGAGGCCATGGTCGCCGCCCTGCAAGTCCGTCTCAATGATCCTACTCAAGGATTTCATAGTTATGGGGAGATTCAGCAGTGGCTGCTGCAGGAATATCAGGCCGAGATTCCTTATTCGACGGTACATCAAGTCGTTCATTATCAATTGAAGGCGAAACTCAAGGTGGCGCGACTGACGAGTGGCCGTCGTAACGAAGAAGCCGTCATTTCAGCTAAAAAACCTATCACAAGAAAATGATCGATTTGCTCTCCGAGTCGAGGCGAAGGTCGTTGTGGTTTGAGGACGATCAGTCGGCGGGTTCTCGTAGCGCCTGCGAGATCGAACCGGGCGTCGGTTGCCGTTGGGCTTTGTGCCCCAGCCCAACCTACAAGCTTCCGGGCCAGGGCGGAAAAAACCTATTTTTGTTCTTAAATAAAGAACAATAGCTGAATAATAAGCGGCAATTGTTCTCTGAAGGAGAACGAAAATCCGACCAAACAGCCGTTGCCCGGGGCGGAAACCGAGGGTCTACAAAACCGACTCAGCCCGGCTAACGATCATCGGCGATCGCCAGATAGGCGAAGATATTCTGCAGATCCTTATCCTCGAATTCGTTCAGCAGCCGGTCCTGGGGATCGTCCGGATCGTGGATGCGGATTCCTTTGCGGTAGAGATCCACCTGTTTCCACAGATAATTGGTGAACTGCCCGCCGATCATGGGCACCCCCTTGGCTTGATGGCCCGCGCCGTTCTCGCCGTGGCAGGACTTGCATTCCTTCTTGTAGAGCTTTTCCCCCGCCTCGGGGTGGCCTTCGACCGGGGGGACGTTGAAGACCTTCTTCGCCAGTTCGAGGCGTTCCAAGGCGCCGGTGTTGGGATCCACCTCCGGCATCCTGGTTGGCAGACGGATGCCGGCCAGATAGGCGGAGATATCGCGGATGTCGTCATCCGGCATCTGCCGCTGGTCGACGTACTCGATCATGGCCATGTTGGGGCGGTGACGCTCGCGAAATAACACCAACTGACGCACCAGGAAGGGGATCGGTTGTCCGGCGAGGCGGGGGTATTCCCCAGCCTTGCCGCCCTGGCCGAATTCCCCGTGACAACCGGCGCAGGTTTCGTTGATGTCCTTGCCGTTGCGTAGATCCGGCTCGGCCTCGGCCAGGCCCAGCAAGGGCCAGAGGAGCGCGAGGGCGGCGACCAGCATCCGGCATCGCTGAGGCGCTGGAGAGGGGATCATCTGGGACATGGTCTTTCTAAAACGAAAACCGTCACGAGCGCACCGATGGCAAGGCGCACGGGGCGCAGAAAGCGAGACAGTACAAAGAAGTACGGCGAGCTTGCGAGCAACGCGCAACGCCGCCATCGGGGCGCGCACTAGGTTTTCACCAGCCGTCATGGCAGGTCGGTACGACGGAATATGACATAGCCCAGTCCGGCGCTCAGGGTGCCGAGCGCCATGGGATAGAGCATGGCGTAGAGGATGTACCCCTGCTGGCCGAAGTGGTCGAGGATCAGGTAGGCCGTCGGGCCGAGCAGCACCAGTTGGCTGTCGAACAGCATCATGGTGGCGGTGCGGAACACCTGCATGGGGTTGGCGAGGGCGATGGCGACCGCGGTCTCTGGCGGCAATTGCTGGCGCACCATGACCCCGAGCAACACCAGATCGAGAAAGAGTAACAGCAGCAGCCAGATGAGGAAGGCGACGCCCTGGGCCAGGTCCGCGCTACGGGCGAGGGTGGAGACCAGCATGCCGAGGCCGAGAAAGCACCAGGCCAGGGCCATGAGCAGCCCGGTATAATAACTGAACAGTGCCCAGGGGACCTCGACGCCCTGGGCGAGACCGAAGCCGATGGCGATGGCCATGGCCAGGAATACCGGGATGAAGACCACCAGAAAGCGTCCCAGCAGCTTGCCCCAGTACCAGGCGGGGAGGTCGATGGGAAGCGAAAGCAGGTATTCCAGTATCCCAGCCTCGCGGTCGCCGGCGACGGAACGCACCGTGGTGACCAGGATGAAGACCGGCAGGATGGCCATGGCGAGCTGGATATAGGTCACCAGCAGGCGGGAGAGGCCGGTGAAACCCATGACCCTGGACTCGGTGACGCCGAAGGCGAACAGCAACACCACCAGACCGCCGAACACCAGGCTGTAGAGCAGGAACCAGCGGGTGCGCAGGGACTCCAGGATATCCGTGTAGGCGGTCAGCCAGAGGTGGGTCATGGGGCGGGTTTCCGTGCTGGGGGCGGTGCCTGGTTGAAGCGCTGTTCGACGGCGAGCACATGGTTCCGGGCGGCGGCGAAATCGAGCGCCTCCGGGACCGGGTTCGACTGGGCGCCGAGCCCGTATTCCATCGGGGTGGTCTGTCCACGGACATAAAAGGCCCGCCGGGCGTCCAACCACTGGCCGTCATGCCGGTCGTTCACCCAGATCTCGGTAGCCGGTTGCTGTCGCCAAGGCTTGTCTTCGAGCCAGACCATGGCGCAGCCGATGTCGTCGAAGAAATAGACCCGGGAGCGCCCCTCGGCCTCTTTCACCCTCACCTGGGCGGCATGTTTATGGTCGGAGAGCAGCATGCGGCAGCGGTCGCAGGTGGTGCGATCCCATCTGACCTGGGCCGGGCCGGTGCCGCTGTCGCCGGAGCAGCCGGAGAGGGCGATTCCAGCCAAGAGCGCGCTCAGCAGAAGAGCATGGCTTGGGAGAGGTTGAGTGGGCTGTTGAAAAACGTAGCGAGGATGGCCGGATGCAAGGCGCGCGGAACGCAGTGACCGAGACATATCAAAAAGATAGGCGAGGAAACGAGCACCGCGCAACGCCGCAGATGGCACACCGCAGTAGTTTTTCAACAGCCTGTTAGTCGCCATTGGTCTCTTCATCCAGATGGATATGCGCCAGCAAGGCGGCATAGCGGGAAAGCATGCCGAGAAAGCGCAGCCGGTCCGGGCCGGCAATGCGTCCGCTCCAGGTATTTCCCTCATCCTCGCTGCCTAGACCCCATTCCCGCGCCGTCTTGGCGAAGGCTTCATCCGGGCGTAGCAGGCCGATGCGGCAGCGCAGTCGGCTGGAGAGTTCCACCAGGTCGGCCACCCGGTCATCTAGCACCAGATGGCCCTGATCCAGCTCCACCACCCGGTTCACCAGGGAGGCGACTTCGTCCAGGCGATGGCTGGAGATCAACATGACCGCGCTGTCCTTCTTTTCCGCCAGGAGCTGGAAGAAGATGTGGCGGGCCTCGGGATCCAGGTTGGCGGCGGGCTCGTCCATCACTAGAAGTTCCGCATCCCGCCCCAGGGCGATGCTGATCAAGAGTTTCTGTTTCTGCCCGCCGGAGAGTTTGACGAAGGGATGGGAACGAAAGCGTTCGTACTCCAGTCCCAGGCGCTCGGCGACGGCGATCATACGGACGGGATCGGCCTCGCAGAGGCTGGCGGCGAAATGGATCAACTGGCCCACCGGCATCCGCAGCGGTGGCGGCAGTTGGGGCACGAAGCCGACCTTGGACAACACCTCGCGGCGTTGTACCCGCGGATTCAGCCCGTCGATGCGGATCTCGCCCTGGAAGTTGTATTCGCCCAGCAGGCAGCGGATGAGGGTGGTCTTGCCTGCCCCGTTGGAGCCCACCAGCGCCAGGCGGTGACCGCGCTCGATCCCCAACTCGATGCCCTTGAGCACCTTTTGCCGCTTGAAGGTCTTGCGCAGGTCACTGATCTCGATCATCAAAGCACCTTATCCAGGCCCTTGACCTTGAAAGTCAGGGAATCGGTTGGACAGACATCGACACAGAGCCCGCAACGGGTGCAGTCGGCGCCGATGTCGGTGGTGAGGCCGCGGGCGCGGCCACGGATAGTGACATCCAGCACATGGGGCACCATGCAGATCTTGCGGCAGTCGCCTTCGTGATGACAGTTCTTGACGTTGTACTGCACCCGCACCGGGGAGGTGAGTCCCACCACCCCGTAGGTGATGCCGATGGGGCAGAGATAGCGACACCAGGCCCGGCGGGAGACGAAGATCTCGAACAGCAACAAGGCCACCACCCAGAGCAGGGCGAGACCTGGACCGTAGATGAGGGCGCGACTGAGGATGCCCGTGGGCGAGATGGTCTCGAACAGGGTATAGCCGCTGACCAGGGCGAGCAGGGCGAAGAGGACATAGAACACCGCCCGCACCCCGCGATGAAACTGGATATCCCGCACCAGTTTGCGCTTGGCGAGAGCCAGATGGAGCTTTTCCGCCCACTCGGCCAGCAGATGGTAAGGGCAGACCCAGGAGCAAAAGGTCCGACCGCCCAACAACCACCAGAGGACCAGCACGGTGAGGGTGCCGATCACCAGATTCAGCACGATGTGCTTGAAGGCCAGGGTCACCTGGAGGGCGGAGTTGAGATCGGCGAAGTGGAAGCCCAGCACCCGGGAGGCGGTGAGTGCCCCTTCCACCAATTGCACATCCAAGGCATAGGACACCACGAACAGGAGGTTGACGGCCATCAGGGTGAGCCAGCGCCGGTTGCGCCACTGGTGACGGTCATGGGTCCGGTCGTGGGCGGCCTCCTTGGCTCGTAAGGCCTCAGGCGTGAGTTTCTCCCGGCGCTTCTCGCTATAAATGAGGCGTACCTCCGGCGCCTGTTCCTCGGGCCCGGGCTTGCTGGGATCGAGACCGATCAATTGTCTGAGGGATTCGAGGATATAACTCATGACACCGACCTCGCTTGGGGAGCCGCAGAGGCGTTACGGTCGATATCGACGACGATGGCGCTCGGTTCCAGCGGACAGACCATCTCGCACACCCCGCAACCGACACAGCCGTCCTGCACCTTGGGTGTCATGCCCCGGCCCTCAGGCCGCGGCTCCAGGGCGATGGCGTGACGCGGCGGACATTGGTTGGGATCGCCCGAGGGGGGAGATCCGGCGGCGCATTGAGCAAGGCGGATCTCGATCGGGCATTGACGGATACAGAGATCGCACAAGGGCAGATCATAGGGGTGTTGGGCCACCGGAATGGGATTCCAGCGGTCGACTTCCTGAAACCGCAGCTTGCCGCCGAAGTCCGCGCCCCGAGCTGGCCCGTGAAAACCTTTTCCCTGCACGGCCAGGCAAGCCTCGGGGCGACTCAGACGGGCGAAGCCCATGCGGGCCTGGGCCGGGTAGTTGATCTCATGGGTGAGGGCGCCGGTGGGGCAGGCGAGCACGCATTGCAGTCCGTCGCAGGAGAAGTCGCACGCCTGATCCCGGGCGGCGATGTAAGGGGTGCCGAGGCCGACGCCGTCGAGCAGATCCGCCAGGCGGATGGCCTCTACCGGGCAGACCTGGACGCATTGGCCGCATTTGATGCAGGCGGCGATGAATTTCTGTTCGTCGAGCCGGTCCTTGATCGCTCCGGGCGGGCGCAGTCTGGCGTTGACGCCGTTGATGACCGGGTAGAGTCCGGCCAGGGAGAGGCCAAGCATGCCGGCACCCAGTCCCAAGGTGCGCAGGAACTCGCGACGATTCTGCTCCCGACGCTTCGGGGTCGGGGGCGCGGGCTGGGAGGTAGATGGGTCGCGGCTTGTCATTGGCGGCTCCCAGGGTTGGCGGCGGTAGCTTGTAGGATGTGATGAGCAGAGCGAACCGCATCAATCGCGAACGATGCGGTTCCTTCGTTACCAGATCCCAGGATCTTCATGATGACCGTCCCAGGGAGCGCCGTAAAAGTTCCAGGGAATCGGGTTTGTCATCCCGTGGAGGAGTGGTCTCGGCGGGGGCCTCATCCTTGACCGGCAGAGAAGCGGGACGGGAGGAGAGTGCCCGTTCCAGGTTCAGCTCGGGTCGCGTATCCCGCAGCACCAGTTCGGGCTGGCTGAAGGGTGCCAGGCGCTCCAGGAAATCCAGCACCTCCAACATCGGCGAGCCTTTGAAAAACTGGGCCGGAGGCACGTCCTGCCAGATGCGATCCGCATAGCCGTAAATCTCGTGGGGGGTATCGCCGAGGCCGTCGCGGTTGCGGTCGAAGCCCTGGTAATCGTCCCAGTAATTGCCATCCCATTGATTGCGCCTGGCGGTGGTGGCGCCCTGGACGCCCACCTGGGTGATGTTGCCCTGAAAGGCATTGCCCGCGAAGATGTTGCCGGTCCAGTCGTTGTGCCAGAGGATGCCGATACCGTTGTAGGCGATGAGGTTGTTAAAGAATCGATTGGTGGTGTCGGGCTGATAGGGCGAGATGTCGAGATAGATACCGACGGCGTTGTAGACCAGTTGGTTGTCTCGGATGTCGACGTCCGAGGTCTCCTTGAAGCCGATGCCGATGCCGGTAGGACCGGTGGCGCGGGCGATGTAGTTGTTGCGCACCGCCACGCCGTCGCTGTACATGAGGAAGATACCGACACTGTTGTCCTCGAAATGATTGGCTTCGACCTCGTTGTGCTGGGCATACATGAAGTGCAGGGAATAGCGGCCGCCCCGGGCGTCGTTGCGGGCGATGAGGTTGTCCCGGGAATACCAGACCACCATGTCCCGGGAGTTGCGGACGATATTGTCGGTGATCTGGTTGCGGAAGGAATACCAGAGTCGGATGGCGTCGCCCCGTTGGCCCAGGTCGATGGCCTTGGAGGAAATGCGGTTGCGGCGCACCACATTGTCTTCGGATTGCTGGAGGTCGATGCCGAACAGGCAGTCTTCGATGACATTGTCCCGAATCACATTGAAATTACCCCGCACCTGCACCCCGGCGTCGATGTCATTGGGGGAGCTGCCGGAATTGATCAGACGCAGGTTTTTCAGGGTGGCGCCGTCGGTGTCGAGGATGACCACCGACCCTTTGCCACCGGCGTCGATGCTGACTTGGTTGCGACCGTCGATAACCAGAGGTTTGTCGATGCGAACCGGACCCGCATAGGTCCCGGGTTCGGGGGTCAGAATGGCCTTGGGTTCGGCGGCATCCACCAGTGCCTGGAAGGAGGGCATTCCGGCGGCCGGTAGCCACCAGAGGCCCAGCCCCAAGCCGAGCAGCCGCCCGGCTCGGTGGCCGATCTGGAAGGGCTGGCTATCCATGATCAGGAAGTGGCGGTGGTCCCTGATTCCTGGAGTGGCGAGAGCGATCGTTCCTTGAGTTCCCGGCGGCGGATGAAAGCGGCTACCGCCAACAGGGTCGAATTCAACAGCATGAAACCGAAACCCATATAGGGGTAGGAATGGGTGCTGAACTGGGCCACCTTGCCGTCACCCAGGACCGTGGGCATGAAGGCCTTGACGGTGAAGGCGCCCATGTCATTGAGATTGTGGCCGTACCACCACAGCCAGGCGGCATAATCAAGGATGAAAAACGCCGGTAGGGCGATGGGTACCAGGATCAGCAGCCAGTAGACCAGCCCTCCGGTTTTGCGGGTGCCCCAGAGCAGGAAGAGCATCACCAGTACCAGACCAGCAAAGGCCAGATTGGCCGCCAGGGTCATCTTGGCCACCATGGGGGTGATCTCGGCGGGGTTGTTGAAATAGCGGGCCAGGCTCTTCTCATAGTGCCAGCCCAGCATCTGCGCGCCGCTGCCGGTCCAGGAGATGGCGCTTTTCTTGCGCTCCTGATCTTTCTGGAAGGTGATTCGCAGGTTGTCGATCAGGCGTTCCTTTTCGGATTTTCCCTCGGCCATGGCCTTGGTCGCCTGTTCTTTGGCCTCGCTCTTGGCGAGTTCGGCCTTGAGCCGGGCAATGAGCGCCTGGCCGGAACTCTGTTCCTCCTCGACTTTGTCCCCGGCGCCCTGATCCAGGGCGTTCACCAGGGCGGCCAGATAGCCTTGGTTATGAAATTCCAGGCCGCCGGTCTTGAAATAGAACAGCGACATCCAGCCCAGGATGACAAGAAAACCCAGCCCCATGACGCCGGAACGTATGGCGGCGTTGGGGATCATGAAACCCAGCAACATGACCCCTAGCAGGGAGATCAGAAAGGGTGAGAAGGCCCGTTCGATCACCCCCCCGGCGGCGATGGGATACATCCCCACATAATGATTGATGGTGTCCATCTCGTGGACGCAGTCCAGGGCCTCGGTCTCGCGAATCTCCTTTTTCTCCACCTTCTTGCAGCCGTTGAAGACGCCATTCATGTGGAAGTGGATGCGCACCCCATCGGGGAAGGCCTCGACGGGATAGTTGGGGGCGGTCAGGGAAACCCACCAGATAGGGGAGTAATAGATGATGCCCAGAAGACCTACCGCGGCGAGCACGAGGATGAAGACCGCGGGGGAGAATCGGCGGCGGACGATGGTGTTCATAGTGGACTCGGGCAGCTACCCTTGGGGCGTAGGCTGGGATTAGAGCGTGGCGAAAATCCAGCATGGAGTTCAAGATGCTGGGTCTCGGCGCCAAGCGCCTCAACCCAGCCTGGATACCGATACTATTTGAAGTCCGGGTTCTTCCAATCGGCGGATTTGGCGACCAACTCAGCGGGGGGCTTGATGCGGGAGGTGTAATCGCAGACCGCGATCAGATCGCGCTCGGAGAATTCCTTCACCTGCTTGACCATATCCGGGTTGGCGTTGCGGCGCTTGCCTTCCTTGATCTCCCTGAACTGGCGCACGATGTAGTTGAAGTGCTGGCCGTGGATGCGGGGGTAGAACTTCTCGTCGTTGCCTTCGCCATTGGCGCCGTGGCAGCGGGTGCAGTTATCCTCGTAGAGCTTTTTACCGTGCTCCAGATCCGTGCCCGGGCCGACCCCGTTGGCCGGCGTCATCGGCAGTTTCGCCATGTAGGCCACCACATCGGCCAGGGATTGGGGGCCGCCGATCTGGGAGGGCAGGGCAAAGGGGTACATGGTCGGGTTGTCGCGGTTGAGGGCACGGATGTCGGCGAGCTGTTTGACGAGGACATTGTGATGCTGGCCGGCGAGCTGGGGGAAGGTGCCGTCGGGAAGACCCCAGCCTTCCGGCATGTGACAGGCCGAGCATACCTCGTAGACATCCCGTCCTTTTTCAGGGTCACCCTTGAGGCCCATGGCCTCGTCCTTTTCGCCGCCGGTTTCGTTCCAGGCCTGGGCTACGCCTCCCAAGACCAAGGCCACAACCGCAGCCGTCGTTTTCCACAGATATTTCTTCATCAACCCTACCTCCGGTTCGTACCCAGATAGCGGACTCGTGTCTTTGTCTCTTTGCTGGTGACAATCACCCCGGGCATCGTGCCCAAGTAAGATTAAAATTTTAGAATATTCAGCTACCTGAAAGATTTGATATTGATCAACCCCCGGGCCGGTGAAGTCCAGGGAGTTCAAAGGGTTATTGCTTCGACAACCAGTCGGCGATGGCCTTCATCTCATCATCCGAGACCAGACCCATGACGCCTTTCATGGCCGCCGACTGGCCGTTGCTGCGGGTCCCGCTCTTAATGTCCTTCATCTGTTGCAGGGCATAGTCGGCGTTTTGGCCGGCGAGCTTGGGGTAGACGGGCATGATGGGGGTCTTGGCGTCCTTCCCGTGGCAGGACCAACAGGTCTTGTCTTGAAACAGCTTGGCGCCGTCCAATGCGCCCTGGGCGAAGGCGGTCGAACCGCAGCCGAAGGCGAGGGCGACACAAACAGGGGTGAGAAAGAGGCGGATCTTCATTTTAGGCTGCTCCATAATAACTAATGAATTGCTTCTATAACATAAGAGGGAGACCGAAGCCTCCCTCTTGCCCGGTGCGCGAGCGGTAACGACTCGGGAACTAATTGATCTTCTTCGCCCCCGACTGCTCGAGGAAGGTCTTGGCGCGCAGACCCAGATCCGCGGCCTTCACCTGATACTGCCACCACTGGTTGGCCCAGAGCATGGCGTTCTGCCAGTCTTGACTGGCGGCGGCGGCATCGGCCTTCTCCTTGGCGCCCTTGGCAAAGCCAAGCTGGTCGGTGGCGTCTTCCACCAGGGCGACGACGGTCGGGTAGTCCTTGAAGTTGTGGCTGGTGATGAAGGCGACCACCTGGTCGATGACCGCCTGGGTGTCGAGGTTGGTCTTCACCTGCTTGTCATAGTCGGCCTTGGTATAGGCCACGCCTTCCTGCATCGAAGCCTTCTCCGCCTGGTAGTCCTTGGGCTTGACCAGCATGTATCCCTGCATCTCCAGGTGGAGCGCGGAGCAGAACTCGGTGCAGTAGTAAGGATAGACACCGGCCTTGTCGGCCTCGATGGTGACCGAGGTGGTTTTCCCGGGCTCGATCGACAACTGCACCGGATGGCCGTACATGGCGAAACCGTGCACCTCGTCCTCGGCCCGCTCCAGGTTGGTCAGATGGATCTTGACCGTATCCCCTTCCACCACCTCGATGATCTCGGGGTTGATGTGGGAGCGGATGACGGTGCCCATGACCTCGACCGTGCATTTGCCCTGGGCGTCACAAGTGCGTTCGGTTTTCTCGCGCCCAGCGCGGGTGGCGAAGGGCGATTTCTCGTCGGCGCGGCTGTTCCAGCCGGATTTGTAGCGTACCTCGGGTTGCAGCTTATCGGCCTTGATGGCGACGACATAATGGGGTTCGCCCAACGGCAAGGGCATGTCATAGAGCAACTGCATCTTGTCGTTGCCGATGTCGATCAACTGATGGTTCTGGGGATGCAGCGGGCCCACCGGATTGAACCGGTCGATGGCGAGTTTGTTCATGGCCACCAGATACTTGCCATCCGGGGAGACGGAGTCGCCCTCCATGGTCATGAGGTGACCGATGTTGTAGTGGATGGACAACTTATCCAGCACCTTGCCTTCGCAGTAGTTCCACTTGCCCACCATGGAATCCACATAGAGGGAGGTGTAGGCGACGCAGGGCTTGGAGTCGAACTGGGTGTGCAGCGGGCCGAGGCCGAGTTCCACCTGGGCGTGCAAGGCGTCCTTGATGGCGATGATCGGGATCCCATAGGGGTCCTTGCCCTCAAACTTGCCGGCCTTGATGGCGGCCTGGATCTTCTCGAAGCTGAACACCGAGGCATGGCTGTCGAGCTTGCCGGAGACGATGATGAACTTCCCGTCCGGGGTCACATCCACGCCGTGCGGGCTCTTGGGTTCCGGGATGAGGAACATCAAGCCTTCGGCGATCGCCTGCTCCATGGTGATCAGATACATGCCGTTGCGCTTCTGCACCTTGCCGGCCTTGACCAGTTCCTCGGCCTTCTTCCAGTTGGGGATATGCAGGAAGTCGGTGTCCTTGGAAGAACAACCGGCCTCGAAGGGCGGACGCCCGCGCTCGATGCCACCGACATAGCGCTCGGTACAGAAGGAGTTGGTGAAGCCCCAACCGAAGCTGTCCTTCTTGCCCGCGTCGGACAGGTCCTGACTGTAGGGCGGCATCTCGAAGGTGAAGGAATTCTCCGGGACGATGCGGCCTTTCTGCTTGTCGAAGGCCCAGTAAGTCAGGCCGCCGCGGTACTTGTCGTTGAACTGTTCCACCGGGACGAAGCCGAGATCCTTGTAAGGCGCGGCGTATTGGGTGGCTTCCATGACATATTCGGTGTTGGGGGTGACGAAGGCGCCGCCGTGTTCGGAACGGAACAGGGGGTTGACCACGATCTGCTTGGTCTCGAAGTCGTGCAGGTCGATCACCGCCACCCGCGGGTTGGCCTTGTCATTGATGAACAGCCAGCGGCCGTCATATTCGCCCTCGGTCTCGGAGATGGCCGGGTGATGGGTGTCGCCGTAGTTGACATCCTTGCCGTCGATGCGGCCCTGGGCCAACACCGCCTTGGACTCGTCGTCGAAGCCGTAACCCTGCCAGGGTTCGGGGGTGAAGACGCCGATGTATTTGAGGATACGCATGGAGGGAATGCCATAGACGATCACCTGCCCGCTCTGGCCACCGGAACTGAAGGCCAGGTATTCGTCACGTCCGCCGGTGGGGGTGTAGGTCTTGGCGGCGGCCAGGATGTCCTTCTGGGTCAGACCACGCTCCTTCATCACCTGTTCGAGGGTCTTTTCGGCCGTCACGTTGAACGAGGCGCCCAGACCGATCGCTGCGCCAATGAGGATGGACAGCGCACGTTTCTTCTGTACCAACATGGGGGTTCTCCAGCTCTACTCGGATCTTTACCTATTAGGACTTTATCAACTTCCTAAACAGCCAAATGCTCATACTGCGACAAGGGGAAATCCTTGATCAAAATCAAAGTTACCAGGACCACGGGAAGAATTTTCGGCGCGGTTCTGGCGCCAAGGAATTCCTAAACCTCCGCCAGCAGATACAATGCCCGCAGTGCAATGACATCACCCTGAAGGAGGGAATTGGCCATGACAGCGAGCACTGGTAAACGGACTGAGCATACCCATCAATGGCGCTTCTTTCGCAGTGGGGGCTTCGATCAGGTGCGTCTGGAGACCGGCGCCGATCTGGTGGCTCTGGAGCATCTGGATCAAAAGCTCTGGGCGGCGCTCAACTGCCCGGTGCGGAACATCACCTTCGACGAGCGCACCCTGGCCCATCTGGATGGGGATAAGGACAGTAGCATCCGCGTCCCCGAGGTACTGGCGGCGGTCCATTGGGCCATTTCCCTGCTCAAGGATCCGGACGAACTCATCCGTAGCGGCGAGGGCCTACCCCTGGCCGCCATCAACGAAGCCACACCGGAAGGACGGGCGATTCTGGCCTCGGCGCGACAGATCCTGCATGGTCTCGGCAAGGAAGAGGCGGCGATCATCACCGCGGCGGACACCGCCGATACCGCCCGCATCTTCGGCCAGACCCGCTTCAACGGCGACGGCATCATCCCTCCGGAAGTCGCCGAAGGTGGCAGCCTCAAGGGCATCATCGAAGACATCATGCGCTGTGTCGGTTCGGTACCCGATCGCATCGGCGAGGCCGGGGTCGATCAGGAACTGGTGGATCGCTTCTTCGCCGAGGCGCAGGACTATGTCGCCTGGTACGAGCAGGCGGATGTGGAGCACGGCATCCTCACCCTGGGCGAATCCACGGCCGCCGCCGCCCAAGCCTTCCAGTCCGTGCGGGCCAAGGTGGACGACTATTTCGTCCGCTGCCGTCTGGCGGAATACGACGCCCGGGCCGCCGATCTCCTCAATCCCTCCGTCGCCGGTTACGAAAGCCTGGCATCCAAGGTGCTGAGCCCGGAGGCCATGGAGGTCGGTTCGCTGCCCCTGGCCACCGTCGGCCTGAACAAGCCGCTGCCCTTGCGGGAAGGCGTCAATCCGGCCTGGACCAAGTCCTTGCGTGCCCTGTCCGAGCAGGTCGTCACCCCCTTGCTCGGGCCGAGAGAGAGCCTGAGCTTCGCCGACTGGCAGGCGATCGGCACCAGGTTCGATGCCTATGAAGCCTGGCTGGCGGCGAAGCGAGGTTCGGCGGTGGAAGCCCTGGGCCATGCGCGGGCGCGGGAGATTCTCGCCGCGGACAATTACGCCGCCATCAGCCAATTGATCGCCAAGGACAAGGCCCTGGCGCCCGAGGCCAACGCCACCCAGGCGGTGGATCGACTGGTGCTCTATCATCGCGACCTCTTCAGCTTCCTGAACAACTTCGTCTCCTTCCGCGACTTCTACACCCACAAGGGTCAGGCGGTGTTCCAGGCGGGTACCCTCTACCTCGATGGACGCGGCTGCGAACTCTGTGTCAAGGTGGACGATGTCGGCGCCCACGGTACCCTGGCGAATCTGAGTCGTATCTATCTGGCCTATTGCGACTGCCGCCGGGAGGGCAGCGAGGAAAAGATGACCATCGCCGCCGCCTTCACCGACGGCGACGCCGACAACCTCATGGTCGGACGCAACGGCATCTTCTACGACCGCAAAGGGCGCGACTGGCGCGCCACCATCGTCAAGATCATCGAGCACCCCATCAGCGTGCGCGAGGCCTTCTGGTCGCCCTATCGCCAGATCGGTCGCATGATCTCGGAACAGGTGGAAAAGGTCGCCGCCGCCAAGGACAAGGAGGTGCGCGCCAGCGCCTCGGGCGGCGTCGCCGGGGTGGCGGAGAAGGCCCAGGAGGGCAAGCCGGCGGCCCCGCCTTTCGATGTCGGCAAGTTCGCCGGTATCTTCGCCGCCGTCGGCCTCGCCCTCGGCGCCATAGGAACGGCGGTGGCCTCGGTGGTCACCGGCTTCATGTCCCTCAACTGGTGGCAAATGCCCCTGGCCATCGGCGGTCTGATGCTGGCCATCTCCGGTCCCTCCATGGTCTCGGCCTATCTCAAGCTGCGCAAACGCAACCTGGCCCCCTTGCTGGACGCCAATGGCTGGGCGGTGAACACCCGGGCCATGATCAACATCCCCTTCGGTGCCTCCCTGACCTCCCTGGCCGAGCTGCCGCCCGGAGCCAAGCGCTCCCTCACCGATCCCTACGCCGAACGCCGGCGCCCCTGGCGTACCTATCTGGTGCTGGCGGCGATCATCGCCATTATCGCCACCCTGTGGCACCAGGGACATCTGAGCCGCTGGGCCGAACAACTCAAGCACAAGGCCCAGGAGGCCGGGGAAGTCGCCAAGCAGGCGGCACAACAGGTAGCCGCCCCGGTGGCGGCTCCACCAGCCGCACCGGCTCCAGCACCGAGCGCGGAGCAAAAATGAGCTGAGAGCGTGGGCGGGCACTCGTGCCCGATATCTTCCCTGCTGGACGGGGCCGTTGCCCCGTCCGTAATGTTTTACGCCTTACCACCTATCAGTTTGCTTCCCCCCTTGATAAGGGGGGATTGAGGGGGGTTCACAGCGGCGAAATCTCTGACGAAACCATCCTTGTGGCGGGGCTCCAGACCAGAAAATCCCCTTTCTCCGTCCTTTTCCAAATGGGGAAGAGGCTCGGGAACCTTCCTCGTCAAGACTGATAGGTGGTGAGGTTTTACGCTTTTTCGGATGACGGAGCTTCGGGCAAACGCAAGCGACGGGGCTGCAAACCCCGTCGCACGAAATCTTGGCTGGTAGGGCGCAATAGGCGTGAGCCGTATTGCGCCGAAGAGGAGGGTTTGCTCATGCGGCGCTACGGCCCTTCAGCCCACGGCTCAGCCTTCCGGGCCTCGGCTGAAAATGGCCATTTTTCGTTCTTCTGGAGAGAACAATATCTCCATGGGAGCGGCATTGTTCTCGAATGGAGAACATAAAATCGGCTACAAAGGCCCATGCCCGGGAGCCACCCAGCGACATCCAGGTCGAAGGCTGGTGTTGAGGCGCCAAGCGCCGAAACCCGGCGGCTGGGGGGCATTTCACTCATCGTCAGCCTAATCTTTCTGCATCCATGGCCGGTTTCCACGAACCGAGCGGGTTTGGGCGCCACCCCTTACCCGCCGGTTAGGGACAACCGAACAAGAGTCGGTATTACAAACCCCGTCGCGCATAAGGGTGCCCGACCGGGCTCGACCCGATCCGGGTTACCAGGCTTTACTCTGGGAATAATTGTTTCATCAGAGTTTCCCGAGAAATCTCAAAGTGTTGTGCCACATCCGTCAGAATGGCGGAAAGTGTGCCGAGTTTGAGCGGATCATGTCGAGGAATCGTCAAATGATGTTCCCCCAGTCGTTCGGTGGTTAGCCGCAGGTGGCTTCCTGTTTGACGGGTAACGCAATAACCCAGCGGAGCCAGTCGTTGGGCCAGTTCCGCACCGGTGAGATCACGGGGGATTTTCACGCCGCGATTACCTTCTCCCGAACAAAATGCAATCGAATCACTTGAGGTTTAGCGGTGTTTTCCTGGTCAAAATGGCAGGCGACCGCGTCGCGTACTCGCTCGGGAAGTTCCTCCCAGGTTTCCGCTTGAGTAAAAAGTGAAGGACCACCCAGGGCTTGAGCGATATACCCCCCCTCCGGGGATTCCTGGACGAGAAAGATTAGTTCATTCAAGATTCTTGCTTCCTAATGCATATCATCAATGAAGGGATTCACAAGGGCGGGCACGGCCCGCCATTCTGGTGTATGTGATCGATAGGTATGGATAAGGTTGGCGGTGCCCACCCTACCAGGCTTTGGGCCAAACGCAAGCGACGAGGTTACAAACCCCGTCGCGCATAAGAGGTTCGCTCATGCGGCGCAATACGCTTTGCTATTGCGCCCTACGGCCCTTCCTAATGCATATCATCAATGAAGGGATTCACAAGGGCGGGCACGGCCCGCCATTTTGATGTATGTGATCGATAGGTATGGATAAGGTGGGCGGTGCCCACCCTACCAGGCTAATCGAATTCCCAGAACACAGCTATGCCATTAGTGCCATTACCTCCAGCATTATCAGTGCCGGAGTCAGTCATCGCTCCCCCGCCACCCGCGCCGTAATTACTTGCAGCATTCCCCACGCCCGGCGAGTTGACTCTCGCATTTCCACCGCCGCCAAATTGGCTGGAACCACCAGCACCGCCAATAGCAAAGCCATCAGCTAAGCCATCCAGTCCGAGTCCAGCAGCACCTGGTTGTCCTGCAGCGTTGATATCTCCGCCGGTAGACACGCCACCACCCGCTCCCCCGCTAGCAAAGAGGCTATTATTATCAGCAGGCGCGGTCATGGCTGTTCCACCCCCGCCGCCATTACAGGTCATGCTAATGCCTGTACCGGAGATCACCACACTCCCCCCTGAGGACCCATTGGCTGGGGTGCTAGCTCCGCCAGCGCCGCCGGTATTGATGGTGATACTGTAGTTTCCAGATACTCCTGTGACGTACTTTCTAGCGTAGCTACCACTACCACCACCGCCCGCGCCTGCGGCTTTATTGTTGTTGTCTGAGTTAACTCCACCACCACCGCCGCCACCGCCGACACATTCGACAATCATGGTTGAGGTGCCGGCGGTAGGTGTGTAGGAGGCGTTGGTGCTGGTAAACAGGATGTGGTTCAGTAATCCGCCGGCACCTGTCGCCCCGGTGGCCCCATTCGTTCCGTTCGCGCCGGCAGCTCCGGTCGCCCCCGTGGATCCAGTAGCGCCCGTCGCCCCAGTTGGACCTGTAGCCCCTGTGGGTCCGGTTGCGCCCGTTGCTCCTGTAGCGCCAGTAGTCCCTGTTGCACCCGTAGCCCCGGTGGCACCCGTCGGTCCTGTGGCTCCAGTAGCGCCTGTCGCCCCAGTGGCGCCAGTCGCCCCCGTAGCGCCTGTGACTCCATCAGCTCCCGTAGCTCCGGTCGCACCTGTAGCCCCGGTAGCGCCCGTTGCTCCTGTAGCGCCAGGAGTCCCTGTTGCACCCGTAGCCCCAGTCGCTCCAGTATCACCTGTAGCTCCCGTGGCTCCCGTCGCCCCAGTTGGACCTGTAGCCCCTGTGGGTCCGGTTGCGCCCGTTGCTCCTGTAGCGCCAGTAGTCCCTGTGCTCCCGGTAGCCCCGGTGGCACCCGTCGGTCCTGTGGCTCCAGTAGCGCCAGTAGCCCCTGTGCTCCCCGTAGCCCCGGTGGCACCCGTTGGTCCTGTGGCTCCAGTAGCGCCAGTAGCCCCTGTGCTCCCCGTAGCCCCGGTGGCACCCGTCGGTCCTGTGGCTCCAGTAGCGCCTGTCGCCCCAGTTGGACCTGTAGCCCCTGTGGGTCCGGTTGCGCCCGTTGCTCCTGTAGCGCCAGTAGTCCCTGTTGCACCCGTAGCGCCTGTGGCACCGGTCGCTCCGGTCGGTCCGGTAGCACCCGTGGCTCCAGTTGGACCTGTAGCCCCTGTGGTGCCGGTTGCCCCGGTCGCTCCGGTGGCGCCCGTTGCCCCCGTAGCTCCGGTGGCACCCGTCGCACCTGTGGTGCCCGTCGGTCCTGTGGCTCCAGTCGCCCCAGTCGGTCCGGTAGCCCCTGTGGCTCCACCAGAACCTGGCGCGCATTGGCCCAACTGGCCGTTTCCTGCATTTGCGAAACAGACCAGGTTGGAGCCGGTCGCTCCACTTGGAAGGCCGGGGACATAGACCGTGCCGCCCTGGAGTTCAATCCCGCCCCCTCCTGGTGGGGTCAAGGTGATGTTGGCGGACATGGCGCTGAAGCTGAGGCACGGCAAGACCATAGCCATGGCGAGCACCAGGGGTGTTTTGGCGAAATTCTTGTTATTCATTGATATTGTCTCTATTCAAAGGAGGTTGCTTGAGTATTCGGAGATAAAACTCGGGGTCGGAAACTCGGTCAGCGAGCCTTGATAGCCAGGAGGGCGAACGCCTGTTACTGAACCTGTCCTGGCTGTGACTGAAACCTTGGCGGGCTTGGCCGGCCATTTTGGTGTATGTGATCGATAGGTATGGATAAGGTGGGCGGTGCCCACCCTACCAAGCTTTGAATTCGATCTGAGCGACGGGGTAACAAACCCCGTCGCTCATAGAAGAGGAGGGTCTGATCATGTGGCGCAATACACCCCGCTATTGCGCCCTACGACCCTTAGCAGACTCCAGGAGGCCCAGCGGGTGGGGGATTATTGGTATTTCGCGGTCCAGCGAACATCCAAGTTATCCGTTGGGTCTGTGACCGATGGCACGGAGGAGATGGAAATCAGATCCCCCGCTGCGAAAGAAGCGGTATTCCCCGTATCAGAACAGGATGATGCGCCTGTCCCGATCGAGCAGGTCACGCTAGTGTTAGATGCATTGTTTCGCACGGTGAAGGTGTAACTTGCCCCGTTAACCGCTTGGTTCGTATCGAGCCGAACATGGAAATTTGAAAGAGTACCTCCTACCGTCATCTCCTGCTGCACTAATGCCTCAGTAGCGTTCGCTTTTGTGGCAGGGGGATTGAATAGGCTGAAGTACATCGTACTGTTCTTTTTTATTTCTTGCGCGGCACCGCCGATGATCCCGACTGCAGTTCCCGTAGCCCCGGTCGCTCCTGTAGCACCCGTGGCCCCAGTCGCTCCTGTAGCTCCATTCACACCATTCGCCCCAGTAGCCCCCGGGTCACCTGTTGGCCCCGTGGCGCCAGTAGCCCCCGGGGCCCCCCGGGGGCCCCCGGCCCCCCGGGGGGCGGGGGGGGCGGGGGGGCGGGGGGGGCCCGGGGGGCCCCGGGGGGCTACTGGAGCCACGGGGCCAACAGGTGACACGGGGGCTACTGGGGCGAATGGTGTGAATGGAGCTA
>JBPOHE010000163.1:0-3936 GCA_052035915.1 Pseudomonadota bacterium | reverse complement strand
GTTTATGTGCTACTAAACCGGACAGATCTATTTGTTGCTAACAGCGGGCCCCGGGCCGGGACATCGACATCCGCGGCCCTTCCCTGGTGAATTCTTCACACTTCCACTGGTACTCCTACCATGTGGTGGAAGACGGCCAGGGGTAGAGTATGTCTCAAGGGCGATGCGAACAAAGACGCCGCCCAAGACCAGATGATGAACACTACTTTTCCAGGAGATAAACCATGAACCTTCGCACCACAGTTACCGCCCTCGGCCTCCTCGCCCTTTCTTCAATCGCCTTCGCCGGCTCCGAGGTCAAGGACTCCACCATCACCAACCTGAGCAATGTCAACCAGTCCGCCAACCTGGCGATCGGCAAGGGCGCCGAGGCCAACATGGGTACGGTGAAGATTCAGGACAGCAAGGTCGAGAAGAGCAAGATCACCAACCTGAGCAACGTCAACCAGTCCGCCAACCTGGCGATCGGCGAGAAGGCCGAGGCCAACATGGGCTCGGTGGTGATCAAGTAAGGCCGGAAAGTCTCCCATTCATGGCGAACCTCGCGCCCTAGATCTAGCCAAGAGGCGAGCCATGAAGGGGGAGGACGCAAGCCGCTCCAGGGGGAGCCGAAGCAGGGCGAGACCCCTGAGGCAGGCGAGGGAATAGGGCCGAGCCTTGACTGGGATGGTCTGATCTGTTATTTCTTTAACAACAGAAATTACGGAATACAGAGCCATGCAGCTTACGCCGATCATGGAGAAATACATCCTCCACTGGGGCGAGATGGGCACCCGCTGGGGTGTCAACCGCTCGGTCGCCCAGATCCACAGCCTCTTATATCTGGCGGCCAGGCCCATGACCGCGGAGGAGATTGCCGACACCCTGGGCATGGCCCGCTCCAACGTCAGCACCAGCCTGCGGGAATTACAGAGTTGGGGCCTGGCGCGGCTGTTGCACCTCAAGGGCGATCGGCGGGATCACTTCGAGGCCCCGGCCGATCTGTGGGATACCTTTTTCACTATCCTTGAGAACCGCAAGCGTCGGGAGCTGGATCCGACCCTGAGCGTTTTGCGTGACTGTTGCCTGGAATCCGCCAACGACCAGGACACGGACCCCGAGACCAAGCGCCGCATCCAAGCCGTCACCGAATTTCTGGAGGATCTCCTGACTTGGTACGAGCAGATCAAGCCCCTGCCCAGGGATCTGCTGCCGAAGCTCCTGGCCTTGGGGGATAAGCTGGAATTGCTGGTCAAGTTGTTGAAATAGACCGGACGGGGAGGTTTCTGAGTAGGTTGAACCCGAGGACGGGTAAAATTTTTCCTTAAATATTTCTTTTATTACCGAAATCACAGATTTAGGAGAAAACATGAGCGGACTGAGCTTTTTTCTAGCCGAGATTCTGGCGGCCCTGGGCCTGGCCTGGGCGATCGCCTCCTATCTTCGTCCTCACTTGGAGGATGTCCTGGATCTGGTGTGCGGCACGCCGGAAGCGACCCGTTTCTGGCTCGACTTCACCCGCCTGATGTTGCTGCTTCTGCCTTTGTTGAGCTTGACCCTGTTCGCCCATCCCCGGGACATCGGCTTCAACGAACTGGCGGAGGCCTTGCGCCAGGGTCTGGTGCAAATCCTCCTGGGGCTGTTGGCGGCCCTCGGGGCCGTGGGTTGGAACATCTGGCGCTTCGCCAAGCGAGCCACGCCGGCGGTCAGGAACCAGAGCGAGACCCCGACTCCCGACCTTCGGGAGCCATAAGGCATGCATATCCTTGTCGTCGGCGCCTCGGGTTTCATCGGCAGCCATCTCCTCGAGGCCTTGACGGCAACCGGTCACCATCGTCGCCGGTGTCCGTCGGCCTGAAGCCTTTCCTCAGCGGGAAGGCGGCACGCCCCTGGAGATCGATTTTTTCCGGGATCTGGACGCCGAGACCTGGCGGCCCAGATCGGGGGATCGAGGTCGTCATCAACTGTGTCGGCATCATCGGCCAGGCCCAGGCCGGGCAACCCGCCCGACGCGCCGAGCGCCTCGAGGCCGGGCCTGACCTCGGCCTTTCTGTATCCCCGGCCTGAAAGCTATGGGTTGTTGGCCGCTGTGGGGGTAAGTGCCGCTCTCGCTCCCTTTGCCCTCATGGCGGCCTCGACCCTGGATCCGCTCCTCGGGGTGGGTCTGCTCTTCCGTCGATGGCGCGGCTGGGCCGGGATAAGGCGGAAACTAGGTTCCGCCGTTGGAACGGGCTAGGCCGGGGTCGGATGCCAACCGGCGTCGGCCCAGAGTTCGCCACTGACCGCCGAGTTGGCGATCATGAAACAGATGGCATCGGCGATCTCTTCCGGACGGATCAGGCGACCCAGTTGGGTGTAAGGCAGGACGAACTTGTTGATGTAGTCCTCGCCCAGGGCGCGCACCATCGGGGTGTCGGTGAAACCTGGGTGGATCACGCCGCAACGAACGCCGTAGAAGATCGCCTCCTTCATCAGGGTCGCGGCGGCACCTTCCAGACCGGCCTTGGTGCTGGCATAGGAGATCTGGCCCTTGTTACCCTGGGAGGAGATGGAACCGATGAAGACGATGGTCCCCTGGACCCGCTCGTCCGGCACCCAACGCTTGAGCCCACGGGCAAAGCGGTCTTCGGCGATGCGGGCGACCATCTCCAGTGCCCAGTAGACGGGTGAGACCAGATTCACATCCAGCACCTGTTTGAAGGTGTCTTTGGAATAGATTCTGATCTTGCCGGTGTTCTTGTCGAGGCGGAGGGCGAGGTCGTCGCGGGTGATGCCGGCGGCAGGGATACAAATGCTGGCCAAACCGAACTGCTCGCTGACTTGGTCGAATACCGAGCGGCGAAAATCATCGTCCGTGACATTGCCCTGGAAGGGATAGGCGACCTGGCGCCCGGCTTCGGCGTTCAGTTGTTCGGCGACCGGAGCAACCGCCTCCGTCATGTCGACCATGGCGATGGCCTTGGCCCCCCGTTTCGCCAATTCAAGCGCCACGGCACGGCCGATCCCGCTCGCGGCCCCGGTGATAACCGCAACTCTATTGATGATTTCCATCGTTGTCTCCTGGTGGTTTGTTCGCGTTTTGACGTCGCCCAGCCAATACTGATGGCGTCGTGAGGCGCATTCTAAACCTACCATGTTGCGGTGCAACAAGATTTTTCTTGATTGAGGCAGGGTTTTGCCTGACCTCTGATCCTGGTCCTGGCAAAGCCACTTCAGGTGATTATTCGGACCTCGATCCCTCCGGGCCGAGGCGAAAATGAGGAGAGCGAACAGGAACTCGTCTCGCCGCTTTCGGGTGAAAGCGTCCGTATCGGGATTGGGGAGAATTCGCTAGGGGAGGGAATGCCAAGCTTGGCGCTTTGCTGGAAGTCTTTGCTTTCATTGGCGCGCCCGGCGGGACTCGAACCCACGACCTCAGGCTTCGGAGGCCTGCACTCTATCCACCTGAGCTACGGGCGCATAAGCAAAGACTCTGAAAGTAACCGTCTTTCCCCGCTGGGGAGAACGGTGTTGAAAGCAAGAATACAGGCAGAACGGTTTGGCGTCTATGCAAGGCTGGTCCAGCCCCAGGGCAATCGCGCTATGTGGGGGGGCGGAGTTTTCTGGAGTTGCCCAATGGCATTCCTTCGCACGATACCTTGAGCGAGGTACTGGGACGGCAGACGGCCTTCATCGCCAAGGATGGCGCCAATCCACCAGGATCCGTTCCAGGGAAAGGCGAAAGCTTTGTATAAAAATCGGCCGCCACCCCTCGATCCTGTGATGATGAGGGATGACGACCGCTGCTACCAAGTTATCCACAACTTCGTGCACAGCCGTTGTGGATAGCGATCCAGCCGAGAGGCGAGAAAACCGGAGCCCCTCCCGGGGCTCCACAAAGCGGCCCCTGACAGCCGCGCACAACTCGTTAAGACGGCAAGCCTCGCTCGGTTCGAGCGGAAAACGACTTCTTACTTG
>JBPOHE010000043.1:0-4649 GCA_052035915.1 Pseudomonadota bacterium | reverse complement strand
TATTCGTAGGCTGGTGTTGAGGCGCGAAGCGCTGAAACCCAGCTTCTCAGTAGCTGGGATTCGCTTCGCTCATCGCCAGCCTACCCCATGGCTTTCAGGCGGATAAACTAATAGGAAATGGTATCACATTATCGGAATGGCGGGCCATGCCCGCCCTACGCTTTCCGTGGTGGACAATCTTCACCTGTATATCATGCCCATGCCGGGCGTACACATGTCGCTCAACCGAACCCGCTGCGGCTGGGCGCCCGGCGATAGCACGACAACCAGACCCTGCTATCATTGCGCTGTGAACAGCGCGCATCGAAAGACTCTTGAGTGGGTCTTCTCCGATCCTGCCAAGGGGAACATAGACTGGAGTCGTATCGAGTCCATGCTCAAGGCTGCTGGTTGTCGGATTGTTGAAGGTGCGGGATCGTCCGTTACCTTCGAGTTCGATGGGCGGAAGATGACACTCCATCGACCGCATCCTGGCAAGGAGGCACTGCGCTACCGCGTGCTCGCCGTTCGAGAGTTCCTGACCCACATGAGGATCAAACCATGACGAACACCATGTCCTACAAGGGCTACACCGCGAGCATGGTCTTCGATGCCGAAGACAAGATCATCGTTGGCCGAGTACTCGGCATCGACGACATCATCTCTTTTCATGGTACCTCTGTCGCGGACTTCGAGACGAACTTTCACGCTACTGTCGATGACTATCTTGCTGCCTCCAAATCACTGGGCAGCCTCCCCGAGAAGCCTGCAAGCGGCAAGCTCATGCTTCGCATCGCACCAGAAGTCCATGCCGCAGCCCTGAAGGCGGCAGCCCGCAGCGGCACCAGCTTGAACAAGTGGGCCGAAAAGGCACTCGGCACGGCGGCACGACGCGCCCGCACTACTGCTCAAACCTGATAGCCCGCGTAGGGCGGAACTCCGACAGGAGGTTCCGCCATTTCGGTAAGGCGATTGCCGGAAAAAGAAATCGCCTAAGTTGGCACATGGCGGATCGCCCTGCGGGCATCCGCCCTACGCCAATTGGTATTTTCTTTCACGGAATCAGCCTCACACCGGCGCCACCAGCCTCACAGTCTGCTGGGCGATGGAGAGTTCTTCGTTGGTGGGCACCACCAGCACCCTGACCCGCGCGGTGGCGGTCTGAAGTTCCCGCATCCCCTCACCCGGGGAGGCATTGCGCCCCGGGTCCAGCTCGATGCCCAGAATACCGAGCTCGGCGCAGACCCGGCGGCGGATCTCCGGGCTGTGCTCGCCGATGCCGGCGGTGAAGATCAGGGCATCCAGCCGCCCGAGCACCGCGGTATAAGCGCCGATGTATTTGCGGATTCGATAACAGAAGATGCTCACCGCCAATTCCGCCTCTTCATTCCCGCCCTGTGCCCGGCCCAGGATCTCGCGCATGTCGTTGGCCCCACAGAGACCCTTGAGCCCGCTCAGGGTGTTGAGTTGCACCTCGATCTCATGGGGGCCCATAGCCGTGCGCTGTTGCATATAGAAGATGATCGCCGGGTCGATATCGCCGCAACGGGTTCCCATTACCAGACCTTCGAGCGGGGTGAGCCCCATGGAGGTGTCGACACAGCGCCCCTGCCCTATGGCCGCGGCGCTGACGCCGTTGCCGAGATGCAGGCTGATGAGGTTGAGTTCGTCCAGCGGGCGCCGCAGATAGTCCGCCGCTCGCTGGGCGACGAAGGCATGGGAGGTGCCGTGAAAGCCGTAGCGTCGAACCCCGTAGTCGCCGTACCAATGGCTCGGGAGGGCGTAACGATAGGCGTGAGGGGGCATGGATTGATGAAAGGCGGTGTCGAACACCGCCACCTGGGGCACCTGGGGAAAGGCTTCCAGACAGACCTGGATGCCGGTCAGATTGGCCGGATTGTGCAGCGGCGCCAGGGGGATCAGGGCGCGGATCCGTTCCACCACCTCGACGTCGATCAGGGTGGGCGCGCTGAAGTCCTCGCCCCCGTGTACCACCCGATGCCCGATGGCCTCCACCCCCGGCCCTGGCGCAAGCAGGCCGGTCTCGGCCAAGGCGGTCAGGATCTGGCCGAAGGCCTCGCGGTGATCGGCGGCGATAATCGCTCGATCGATATGTTCGCGGTTGCCCGCCCTCCCCGGCCAATCCTGTTTGAGACGAGCGCCGCGCTCACCGATGCGTTCGCACAGACCGATGGTCAGAGCATGGGGAGAAGGCATGGCAAACAACTGGTATTTGATGGACGAACTGCCGCAATTGATCACCAGGATCTTCATAGGAGGGTATCCATCTGGGCCTGGATGGCGGTGATGGCGACCGTGTTGACGATGTCTTCCAGGGTGCAGCCGCGGCTGAGATCGTTCACCGGCTGGCGCAGCCCTTGCAGCACGGGGCCGATGGCCAGCACCTTGGCCGAGCGTTGCACGGCCTTGTAGGTGTTGTTGCCGGTGTTGAGGTCGGGAAAGATCAGCACCGTGGCCCGTCCGGCGACACGGCTGCCCGGGAGTTTGGTCTTGGCCACCCCGGCGTCCACCGCGGCGTCGTACTGGATGGGCCCCTCGATCAGGAGTTCGGGGCGGCGCTCGCGGACGATCTCGGTCGCCTTGCGCACCTTGTCCACATCCTCCCCCTTGCCCGAATCCCCGGTGGAATAGGAAAGCATCGCCACCCGTGGCTCGATGCCGAAGGCCGCCGCGGTGTTCGCCGAGCTGATGGCGATCTCGGCCAGTTGGACGGCGCTCGGGTTGGTGTTGATGGCGCAATCGCCATAGAGCAGCACCCGATCCGGCAGGCACATGAAAAAAACGCTGGAGACCAGGGCCGCCCCCGGATGGGTCTTGATGATCTCGAAGGCCGGGCGGATGGTGTGCTGGGTGGTGTGCACCGAACCGGACACCATGCCGTCGGCCTCGCCATGGTGCACCATCAGGGTGCCGAAATAGCTCACATCGGCCATGAGATCGAAGGCGGTCTGTTCGGTGACACCCTTCTTATGGCGGCGCAGCATGAAGTAGGTGGCGGCGAAACGCTCCCGCCACGGGGATGTAGCGGGGTCGAGGATCTCCACATCCCCCAGCCGCAGCCCCAGGGTGCGGATGCGATCCCGTACCTCGTCGAGGTTGCCGAGCAGGCAGATCTGCGCCAGATCCCGCAGGCGGATGATCTCGGCGGCGCGCAGGATGCGCTCCTCGGTCCCTTCCGGCAGCACGATACGGCGCGACGAACGCCTGGCCCGCTCGATCAGATCCAGCTCGAACATCAAGGGCGTCATCCGCGGCGGGCGGCTGTCGGACAGTCGGCGCACCACGGCGCCGAGGTCGATGTGGCGTTCCACCAGGCCCAGGGCGGCGGCGGCCTTGCGCTTGTTGTCGATGGTGAGCGCGGGTTCGATGCGGCTGACCTGGAGCGCGGTGGTAAAGGTGTCATCGGGCACCCCGAGCACGGCCAGGGGTGGCTTACCCAGGCCGTCGATCAGGCGGCGGATCGGCGAGGGCGGGTCCAGGTTCCCGGTCAAGAGCAGCCCGGCGATCTGGGGATAGGCGCGGGAGGCCAGGGCCTGGAAGCTGCCGAGAAGGATATCGGCGCGATCGCCCGGGGTGATCACCAGATCGTTGGCCTCGATGTGATCCAGATAGTTCGGCAACTGCATGGCCGCCACCTTGTACCCCAGCACATCCCGGTCCAGGCTGTCCTCGTCACCCCAGTAGAGGCGGGCACCCAGCGAGCGCAACACATCGCCCATGGTGGGATGGTCGAGGATGGGCTCTTCCGGCACCAGGTAGAGGGGCGATCCCGCCCGAGGTCCGGGCAACAAGCGACGGACGGCCTCCAATTCGGTCGCCGGGATGCGGTTGATGACCGTGGCGAAGACATCGCAGCCACGGTTTTCCAGCAATTCGAGAAAGGCCGCGGTGGCGGCGATGATCTCCTCGGGCGAGCGCCCTCGGCCCCGTACCACCGGCAGGATGGCGCAGCCGAGATTGTTGGCCAGATCGGTATTCAGCTCGAATTCCAGCGCCGAGGTCGGGCTGGTGAAATCCGTGCCGACGCAGAGCACGCGGTCGCAGAGGCGCTGCAAGCGCTTGAAACTTTCCAGGATGCGTTTCAGCAATTCGGCATAACGGTCTTCCTGGATGAGCTGCCGGGCCTCCTCCTGACTACAGCCGAAGCAGAGCTGGGGCGCCGGTTCCAGGCCGTACCTCTGGGTCAGCAGGTTGACCAGGGGATCGGTCTCGGGATGCTCCTGGAAACAGGGGCGGAACACCCCCCAACGCCCACCCTGACTGAGGAGGATCTCCATCAGGGCGAGGGCGATCACCGATTTGCCGCTGCCGTATTCGGCTCCGGAGACATAAAGATTGATGGACATGACAGAACCCGATGGACCAGAGGTGCAGACCGAACGGGATCACCAATCTCCCGACGCCGCTGGATTGCGGCAGTGCCGCAAATTATGCCATCAGTTGGACCGGGGCGGGTCGGCCCCGGGACCACCCTGAAGTCGAGGTCGGTTGGTATCGAGGCGCCAAGCGCCACGACCCAGCTTTTTGGTGGGGGCCAGAGCGCTGGGATTCGCTTCGCTCATCGCCAGCCTTGTATTGTGTTTCCCCGGGGGTTGTTCATGATAGGACCGCCTCCCGGGAAGACCGGACGCCGCCGCCAGCCTTTGGCT
>JBPOHE010000103.1:0-45208 GCA_052035915.1 Pseudomonadota bacterium | reverse complement strand
CCTTTCCGCGGCAAATGCAATGTTGAAAACCCTGGAGGAACCCACTCCCAGTACAATCATCCTCTTGCTTACTGAACGTATCGATCACCTACCCTCGACTCTTCTCAGTCGCTGTCAACGTATCAACTTTCTCCCGCCCAGGCCGGTAATTACACAAGATCCTCTTCGTCGGGAAAGCCCGGGGCTGAACCCTGATTCTATTTCTTCGCGGCGGATTTCGCCTTTAGAAGCCGATGAACTTTTGTCCTCTGAATCACAGGGGAAGCAAGCATCTGTTTTCAGTACCTTTGTGGCGCTTGTACAAGGGCAAGAGGACCCGATCGAACTGGCCGAACGTTGGATAAACCTTGATCTTTCGACCCTGATGGACCATCAAATTTCTTGGGGAATTGATATGCTTCGCTTGCAGGCCGATCCAGACTCCCCTGATTTCATGAATTCCAACATCCGCAATACGCTGGGTTTCTTGTCCCTGACATTTGACCCCAAACACCTGCATCGGATCTTACGCCAGGCCATACAGATAAAAGAATCTATCGAAGGCAACATGAATATTCAATTGGCGCTAGAATACTTACTTGTCTCTTGGGCTAAGGAAGAAAAGAGGAGTGCAAAATGACCAATCTCACATCCGTTCCAGGTTTGCGGCAAGGGATCATGTCACTGACCATTAAAGATATAAATGCCTTATATAATGCCTATATGCCTTTTATAAGGAACGGGGGTCTGTTTATCCCTACAACCAAGAAGTATAAACTTGGTGACGAAGTCTTCATGCTATTATCCCTGATGGATGAGACGGAGCGAATGCCGGTGGCGGGAAAGGTAGTATGGATAACCCCGGTGGGGGCGGAAGGGAATCGTTCTGCGGGCATAGGGATCCAATTCAGCGATCAAGACAACGGCCTGACAAGAAGCAAGATCGAGACCTATCTTGCCGGAACCCTGAAGTCCGAACGCTCAACCCATACTATGTGATGATAATGTATCGAGCCTTGAGCTTTGGTTCGCCGATTTTCGCCAGGATCACCGCCAAATCCCCTGATTAACCCGAGTTGCCACCTTGCAGAGGTGGCGTCGGGGTGAAAACCGTTACCGTAGCGTTCGGCTTCCCCGAGCCTGGGCCAGACAGAGCTTGAACTCCTTCCACAGCCGCTGCTTGCCCTTACGCGCATCCTCCTGGGCATAAGCCGGGCTCCATGATCAGCCGTCCTTCCTCCATCTCGGCGCTGCCCCGGAGTTCGCTGCTGAGAGGAAGACCTCTCAGGGATGGCTATCAGCGCTCGGTGGCCCGGGCATCAATCAGAAAGAGCCATTTATTGTTCTTTAAATGAGAATAATAGATCGCTAGAAAAGTAATTGTTCTCCTTAGGAGAACACGGAGCCGGGTAAAAGCGCCCAGGCCCGGAATCGTCGAGAGGCGGATGGGCCAGCCGCAACGGCCTCTTTCTCAGGCTCGACCTCATGGTCTTTCTTACCACAGCTTCAGGTTCGCAAGGTTAAGGCGATTTCTTTTTCCGGCAATCGCCTAAAAGCTACGCGGCGCTCAGGGATCAACCCAGGAACTGGACCACCGACCCCAGCACCAGGGCCAGGAGCTGTAATAGCAAGACAATTCCTTGACGTCGCAGGAGCTTCAAGGCCCCCTCGCCACGCTGCTGGGGAGTACGTGGGGCGCTGGGCGGCGACCAGCCCCACCCCTGGAGCCAGGTGTCGAAGGCCGGGAGTTCACTGGGGTCGAGGCTGCGGAACAGAACGGCGTCGATAGCGATACGAAACCCCAACCAGCACTGGACCGACCAGAGCAGCAGGCCACCGGCCCAGAGCAGTCCGATAAGGGGGTGTGTCTGAGACGGGCTTAGCCACCAGCCCAGCACAGTGAAGAGGGCGGCGAAGTGCGCGGCCAGGGTCAGTGCCTGGCCCCCTGCCAGCAGCCCCGCCGTCGCCTTCATGACCAGCCGATCCTCCGGGCCGGGTGCGGTTTCGGGTTTCATGGCTGTGGATCCTGGTGCCGCCATGCTTCGAGGCTCCGGCGATGGCTGTCCTTTAGCACCACCTGGGGACGGGCGCGGCGGATCTGGGCCTCGGCCTCGGCGATGGACTCGGCTCGACCGCTCGCCAGCAACCAGGCGGCGATGGCCAGGGCGCTACGGGAGTAGCCGAGGGCGCAATAGACCAGGGTCGGACGGGAACCGGCCAGTTCATTGATGGCCGCGACCGCCTCCCCGATCTGGGTGGGACCCGGCGGCACCAGATCCAACATGGGGACATTCCGATAGGCCAGATCCGTTGCTGGCGATGGCAGTTCGGCGCTGAGATCGACCAGGGAGCCGGCCCCAAAAAGCTTGAGCTCCCTCCGACTCGGCAGGCGTCCGATCCAGATGGCTTCAGTCACCCGATCCCAGGGGGCCTGTCTCCGCGTCCACCAACGGGAATTCAACCAGGCGCCGAGCAGATAGGGCGCCAGCAGCCAGCGGACGGCGGCTGGCAAGCGGCCCTCCTCCTTACGAAAGGCATGAGGATCGCCGAGCCAATAGATGACCGCCACCAGCCCCAGGGCGCCAGCCGGCCAGAGCCAGAGCCAGCCCCAGCCGCCGAGCTGGACGGCGGCGAAGGTCAATACCAGGGCGCCGAGGCCATAGTAGAGGCCGATTCGCAGCCTCGGCCGGGTGAGTGGCCGGGGTTGGAGGCCGGTTCCCCGGTTTCCTTCCGGAAAGAGGACGAGGCAAAGCAAACCCACCCAGAGCCCGGTGGGGAGGTCGATGAAGTGATGCTGCCAGGTGGTGAGCACCGACAGACCGATCAGTAAAAACCAGCCGTGCAGCCACCAACGCCACAAACCTTGGAGGTGGGCGGCATAGCGCACCCAGAGGATGAGCAGCAAGGCGATGTGCAGGGAAGGGGCCTGATTGAAGGGCTTGTCAAAGCCCATGAGCACATCGAACAGGAACCCGGCCCAGCCTTCGGTCTCCGGGCGCGGGAAGCTGAAGCGCAGGGGGAAGAGCAGAAAGCCGCTCACGGCGATGATCTGGGCGGCCAGCAGACGTTTGGCGTGGTTGTCCAACTCCACCCGGTCGCGGCAGATGAACAATGACAGGCCGTAGAGCAGATCGATGGACCAGTAGGGCAGGATGGTCCAGGGCAGGAAGGGGATCGACCGCTCCCAGTCGAACACCAGCACGCCGACATCGGGGCGCTGGCTGCTGAGCCAGTTGGTGAGGCCATAGCTGAGGAAGAAGAAGGGACCGAGAAAGGCCAACCAGCCGGCCGCCGCACTCCAGGGGCGAGTTGACGCCAACTCAGGACTCCAACCGCTCGGCCAGGGAGACAGTGAAGATGCCCCAGTCGTCGGTGAGCTGATCCAGCTTGCGGAAGCCGGCGGCCTCGACCAGTTGATCCAGCTCCGCCTGGGTACGGCGACGCATCACCCAGGGGGCGCCGCCGCGATGGCTGGTGAGGGCGCGGGCGATCAATTCCAGTTGGGGATGCCAGGGTTGGCCGGTATAGATGAGATAGCCGCCGGGTTCCAGCGCCTCCGCCAGCCCGGCCAGGGAGTCGCGCACCTGGGCATTGGCGGGGAAGAGTTCATAGAGGCCGGAGACGATGCCGAGGCTGGGTCGGGGCCGGATCGCCGCCAGGGAGGCCCGGTCGAAGGCGTCCCCCAGTTCGAAACGGGCGATCTCCCCCAGGCTGCGTTCCTCGATCAGCGCTCGGCCCAGGCGTTGGTTCAGCTCGCTGAAGTCGCGCAGCAGGATCTGCTCCGGGCGCGGCTCGCCGGCGATGGCATCCAGCACATAGCGGCCATGACCGGCGGCGATATCCAGGATCCGCACCGGACGTTGTTGCGCCCGCAACAGGCCCATGGCCCGGCGCAGCAAGGTCTCCAAGTGCTGCTTGCGCACCCGGATGCCCCGCCAACCGGGTGAATCCAGATAGGTGCGGTCGATGAAGCGCCCGAGGGCGGTGCGACCGCTCGGCTGGTTGCGGTAGACATAATCCAGGGTGCTGCCGGAGTCGAAGCCCGTGGTCAGGCCCAGCCGCAGGCCGTCCGAGACCAGGGCGCCGAGGCGCAGACCGCCCCGGGTGAAGGCATATTGGAGGCCCTTGAGGGAGAGGAGGGGGAGGGGGCGTTGCAGGGCGTCGTACTCATCCCGGGTTTCGCCGTGCAGATCCGCATCCAGCCGGCTGGGGTACTGGATCGGTTGGGCGAACAGCCGCAGGATGAACTCCCTGGCCCGGCCTATGGGTTGCCGACGCTCCAGTTCGCCGAAGGTGTCATGGTAGAAGCCGGGGAACTCGTGCTCCTCCTTGATCGGCGATCCCAGACGGCGGAAGAATTCCCGCTGGGGTGGGATGTGCACCACCCAATCGCCCCCGGAGATGAGGAGTTGGGTCGGGGTGAGGATGGCGCCGGCGTCCCGCACCACCCGATCGGCTGCCTCGTAGAGCGCCAGCAGGATGTTGACCGAGATGGGGCGGGTGATCAGGGGATCGCTATTGTAGGAGGCGATGCGCTCCGGGTCGTGGGTGAGATAACGCGCCTTGACGTAGGAATTGACATAAAAATTGCCGCGCAGCGCTTGCAGCAGTCGCAGTCCTGGGCGGGCGAAGGGGACGTAGAGTTTGACCTTGAAGGCCGGCGAGGCCAGCACCAGACAGCGGACGCGGGGGGCATAGTCATGGACCCAGGTGACCACCTGGACACTGCCGACGCTCTGCGCCACCACCGCCATGTCGCTGGGGGCGATGCCGTAGCTGGCGCTGACATGCTGGACGAAACTGTCCAAGTCCTTGACCGAGGTCCCCAGGCTCGGGCTGTAACCCCGGGGGCCGGGGGAATGACCATAGCCCCGGGCATCCCAGGCGAAACAAGCGAACTCTGGCAGCTCCAGTTCATCCACCAGGTGCTGCAAGCGCCCGGAGTGCTCGTGACCGCGATGGAAGAGCAGGATGGCCCGCTTGCCGTCGCCGGACAGGGCCGGCCAATAGCGGTAGAACAATCGGGTCTGGTCGAAACTATCGAAAAAGAGTTCCTGAGGCGTACGCATGGTCCTTCCTTCCGGAGGCTTGAGGTGTTTGTCCTGTCCGATGACTGAGCGGGTTTGGTCCCTGACCGGGCCCGGAAAGCGGCATCGGTGTGCGAAAATTCTAGATCCTTTGCGGGATGAATAATCCAGAAATCACCGCTGGATTCGGGCGACGGACGCGAGCTTCCGCATCGCCCGTCATCGCCGAGCCGGTGTACGAAGCGGGTCGATGGGCTGAGCTTGTCGAACCGCCAGCACCCCGACGCTACTGGCCTTCGACAAGCTCGGGCCGAACGAAATAATTGGTAATCATTTTGATGCATCGACCTACTACGATTTATTTCAGAAAGTGGCTCGTCTGGCTCATCGGCCTCCTGGTTGGGGGACTCTTCTGGTCGTCCCAGCCTCAGGCGGAGGAGAAAGCTCCCCACCTTGCCCAACAGCTCGACCAGATCCTCTGGGACTGGATCGGCGACCAGACCCCCGGCGGAGTAGTAGGGATTCTCCGGTCCGGCCGGGTGATCCTGCAACGGGCCTACGGCATGGCGAGCCTGGAGTACGAGGTTCCAATCACTCTGGATACCATCTTCAACGCGGGCTCCATCGCCAAACAATTCACCGCCCTCGCCATCATCCGCCTGGCCGAGCAGGGGAAATTGCGCCTCGATGACGAGATCCGGACCCATATCCCCGATTTCCCGGACTTCGGCACGCCGATCTACGTCAGCCATCTGCTCTTCCATATCAGTGGTCTGCGGGATTTTCAGTCTTTGCTGGCCATGGGGGGGTGGCGCTACGACGACACCATGACCCGGGAGGACGCCATGGCCCTGGTACGTCGACAGCGGGAACTGAACTTTCCCCCGGGTTCGGAATTTCTTTACGGCAACATGGGCCATGTCATCCTCGCCGAGATTGTCGAGCGGGTGAGCGGCGAATCCTTCGTCGACTGGACGAAACAACAGATCTTCTGCCCGCTCGGTATGTATCGGACCGCCTTTCGGGAAGATCTCGAAGCTATCCATACCCATACCGCCGCCTCCTATTTCGGCTCGGTCGAGGAGGGCTTCCTCCGCGCCAAGGAATGGTGGCACTACGGCGGGAGCGGCGGGATCTATACCAACCTGGGGGATCTGCTGACCTGGATCGGAGTGCTGCGCTCGCCGCCCACGGAATGGCGGGAGGCCATCACCAAGTTACAACAGCGGGGAAGACTGACTTCTGGAGAAACCATCGACTATGCCGCCGGCCTGGTGATCGACCGTTACCGGGAGCATCGCATCATCCATCACGGCGGCGGGGTCGGGGGTTATATGTCCTTTCTCGGTTATCTGCCGGATGAGGATCTCGGCATCGTCGTGCTCAGTAATTTCTCCGCCTCCGATCCCAGGGCCAAGGCCCTGGCTATCCTGGATCTGTTTCTGCAACCAGAGGCCGCCAGACCGGCCCCAACGCCCGTCGTCCCGAGCGAATCCGTTGATGTCGATCCCCGGCTCCTGACGGCCTATGGCGGCTGGTATCAACTCGATGAGCGACCCGATGTCCTCCTATGGTTCGGTCTCATCGAAAAAACCTTCACCCTGCGTGTCAATGAGCGAGCGGACATCAGGCTGATAGCGAAATCGGATCGGGTATTTTCTCTGGCCGACAGCGGTACGGAGATCGCCTTTCATCAGGACGAGAAGGCTGGGGTGAATAGCTTGTTCCTTCAGGAAAAGGGCCAGATCTATCATGGCCGACGCATCCCGCCGCCGAGATTGACCGCGCAGCAACTCCAGGAATGGGAGGGTGTGTATTACAGTCCCGAGCTTGAGACCAGCTATCGACTCCGGGCCGCGGATGGGGTGATTCATGCCTCCCATCCCAAACATCGGGACTTCATCCTCAAACCGACCCTGACCGCGGATTACCTCAAGGGCCCCTGGTTCTTCCAACGGGTCAAGGCCATGCGGGACACCGAGGGTCGAATCCTCGGTCTCTGTGTTTCCGGTCAAAGGGTGCGCAATGTGAAGTTCATCAAGCGGGAGGAGTCGAAGTGGCCCGACATTTCCTAGCCAGAGTCGGTCTGCTCCTGGGTAACCAGGGCCTAGGCTATGGCGCCCCTGGTTTGGCCCTGAATGTTGGGTTGCATAATCTAGGCGGTTGAAGGGTGACGCTAGCTCCGGATCGGCAAGCTAGCCTGCGGGTCGCAACCTCAATCCGGTAGCGTATCCGTCCCCAGGCGCAACCAGCGCCGGAGATCGGCCAGATTGCGCCGACTGACCTCCAGTCGATCCGGGCAATCCCGTAAGCGGATCTGATAGTGCCCCTCGGCGATCCGTTCCAGGGCCTCGATCTGTTCCCGGGCGACCAGGGCGTTGCGGTGCACCCGGACGAAGCGTTCGGGGAATTCCTCCTCCAATTCCTTCAGAGACTCCTCCAACAACACATCGCCCTGGGTATAGCGGGCAATGACATATTTCTGCTCGGCGCGAAAATAATAGATCTCGTCCAGAGCTAACTTGAGCAGGGCCCCCCGGATGGAGACGCAGAGGTGTTGGCGTTTTGCCTCGGTTACTGCCGGGATGGGGATGGTCGCCTCGGAGATCAGGGTCTCCAGGGTCTGCAATTGGGGTCTGGTCAGACTCCGGGCGCGTTGCAGGGCGATGGCCAGCCGCTCGCGACGCACCGGTTTGAGGAGATAGTCCACCGCCTGGCGATCGAAGGCCTGCAGGGCGTGTTCCTCATAGGCGGTGACGAAGATCACCGCCGGCGGCGGGGTGCGTTCGGCCAGACGGGCGGCGGTACCCAGGCCGTCCAGGCCAGGCATGCGGATGTCGAGCAACACCAGGTCCACGAGTAGAGCGGAACATTGTTTCAGGGCCTCCCAGCCGTTGGCTGCCTCACCCACCACCTCGTAGTCTTTGCCCATGTCGGTGATCAACTGCCGCAGACGGGTACGGGCCGGGGCCTCGTCATCGACGATGAGGATGTTCATGGTTCGATCCAGGGGTGGGGAAACACCAGACGTACCTGATACTGACCATCCACCCGGCTTTCCTCCAGACTGGCGTGATGGCCAAACAGGGTTTGCAGACGCTGGCGAATGTTGTCCACCGCCAAGCGGTTGCCGGAGCGACGCGGGCTGTCGGCCGGAGGCAGGCTGTTGCCGATACTGATGTTCACCTGCTGATGTCGATAACGGCCAAGGATACGGATGGGGCCAGGCTCCAGCGAGGGTTCCACCCCATGGTAGACGGCGTTTTCCACCAGGGGTTGCAGGATGAGCATCGGCAGTCTGGCCTGCAGTGGCAATTCTTCGATGTCCCACTCCACCCGCAGGCGGTCGCCGAGTCGCTGTTGCTCGATGTGCAGATAGCCTTTGGTGAGTTCGATCTCGGCTCCGAGACTGGAGGCCTCCCGACGTTCCGTCAGCGAGGCGCGAAAGAGATCCGCCATGTCGCTCAGGAGGTCTTCAGCCAGGAGGGGTTGGGAACGGATGAGGCTGGCCAGGGTGTTGATGCTGTTGAACAGGAAATGCGGCCGGATACGCGCCTGCAACGCCTGGAGTCTGGCCTCGGCCTCGGCCTGGAGCTGGAGTCGCCAACGGTGATTGAGATAGAGGTAGCGCAGGGCGAGGGCAAAGAGTACGGCACTGATGCCGAGACTCTGGAGTAAACGCATGCCCCGCTCCGCCTCGGCGAAATCGGTCATTTCGGGAAAGCCGGCGAACAGCCAGGCCGTGGTCTCGCTCACCCCCAGGGTCACCAGCATGGCCAGCGCCCAGGCCGTCAGCCCGCCCAGGGTATCCCCGAGGCGGATGAGCCAGCGCTGGCTGAGGCACCAAAGTCCCAGGGTGAGCAGACCGATCCATTGCACATAGAGGGACAAGAAGCCGAGGCTGGTCCAGGGATCCTCCAGATACTGAGCGGAACCGAGCACCAGCAACAGCGCCAGTAGCCCGCCGCCGATCACCACGGTGAAGACGGCCTCCTTGCCGCAGCAATCCGGGAGAAAGGTCCGGGGAGAGGGGGAAGCGGTCTCCGGGTTCAGCATCGGCTTTCCTCCGACCAGGCCAAGCCTATAATCCAGCCTTTATCCTGCATCTGGTGGGTTTCCTTATGAGTTACGATCAATCGCCGCCGACCAAACTCTGGGGCGGACGTTTCCAGGAGAGTACGGACGCCTTCGTCGAGGCCTTCACCGCCTCGGTGACCTTCGACCGCCGTCTCTATCGCTATGATATCGCCGGTTCCATCGCCCATGCCCGCATGTTGGGCCAACAGGGTCTCCTCAGCGAGACCGAGGTCACGGCCATCGTAGGTGGGCTGGAGGCCATCCGCGAAGAGATCGACCGCGGCGATTTCGTCTGGTCCGTCGCCCTCGAGGATGTGCACATGAACATCGAGGCCGAACTCACCCGGCGCATCGGCGAGGCGGGCAAGAAGCTGCATACCGGACGTTCGCGCAACGACCAGGTCGCCACCGATGTCCGCCTCTATCTGCGCGACGAGATCCAGGGTATCCGCGGGCAAATTCTGGACTTGCAGCATTCCTTGCTCGATCTGGCGGAACGGGAGGCGGGCACGATCATGCCCGGCTTCACCCACCTGCAAACCGCCCAGCCGGTTACCCTGGGTCATCACCTGCTGGCCTGGTTCGAGATGCTCCAGCGCGATCGCGACCGCTTCGGCGATGGCCTGCGCCGGGTCAATATCATGCCCCTGGGCTCCGCCGCCCTGGCCGGGACCACCTACCCCATAGATCGTCATTACACCGCCGCCCTCCTGGGTTTTTCCGGTCCCTGTGAAAACTCCCTGGATGGAGTCAGCGACCGGGATTTCGCCATCGAGTTTAGTGCCGCCGCGGCCATGCTGATGATGCATCTGTCGCGCTGGGCGGAAGAACTGGTGCTCTGGTCCTCCGCCCAATTCGATTTCATCGACCTCCCCGATCGCTTCTGTACCGGCTCCTCCATCATGCCGCAGAAAAAGAACCCGGACGTCCCCGAACTGGTGCGCGGCAAGACCGGACGGGTCTATGGCCATCTCATGTCCCTGCTCACCCTGATGAAGGGCCAACCCCTGGCCTACAACAAGGACAACCAGGAGGACAAGGAGCCCTTGTTCGATACCGTCGATACCCTCAAGGGGTGCCTGCGGGTCTACAACGACATGCTCCCCAACCTGAGGGGCAAACATGAGCGGATGCGCGTGGCCGCCGCCAAGGGCTTCGCCACCGCCACCGATCTGGCGGATTATCTGGTGCGCAAGGGGCTGGCCTTTCGGGATGCCCATGAGGTGGTGGGCAAAACCGTCGCCTATTGCGTCGCCGCCGGCAAGGAACTCGGACACTTGAGCCTGGACGAACTGCGCCGGTTCAGCGAGCTGATCGAAGCGGATGTCTTCGCCGGACTGAGTCTGGAAGGCTCGGTCGCCGCCCGTAACCATTACGGCGGCACCGCCCCCGAGCAGGTCCGCGCCGCCATCCTCCGCGCCCGGGAGCGGTTGCGGCGGGAGGCGGGAGATCAGGTCTGATACCGAGCACTCATCGCCAGCCTGGGGAACCGGGCCTCGCCTGAAAATGGCCGGTTATCGTTCTCTTTTCGAGAACAATACCGCATACTGAGAGCTATTGTTCTCCAGTAGAGAACGGAAATCCGGACCCAATCGCCCTGGCCCGGAGGCCGCCTATCGATATCCGAGGCCAAGGAGGACCGCTGAACCCAGTCAACGCCAACCGGGAAAGACCCTGAACAACAGCTCCAGATAACCGGGAACAAAAGCAGCGCCGTAGGTCAGCGGTGCCGTGAGCAGGAAGGCCATGAACACCAGGGCCAGGGCGACGAAATAGGAGCGTCGCTGGGCCTGGAGGCCACCCGGGCGTATCCAGCCGACCCGGTCCAGGCAGAGGACGACGAAGAGCAGCGAAAAGAGCAGCGGCGGGAGATAGTGATAGAGGAAGAGCACCCGGGGAATCAGGATGTGGGGCACCAGGGAGATGGTGAAGCCGGCCAGGGGGATCCACAGGGATCGGGGTGGGCGGTCCTCCGGCCAGAGGCGTAGCTCAGAGACCCGTTGCAGGCCGAGATTGACGCCAAACACCAGCAACAACAGGCTGGCGCCCCACCAGAGCAGGGGATTGCCGATAAAGTAGATGAGCCCAGCTTCCTTGGCCCAATAGAGGATGGGCGTCAGCATCAGCGGCCAGCTCCACCAGGGACTGCTGTCGGCATGGGGCGAGGCGAGACCGTAATTGGCCTGGAACATGACCTGGTGCAGCCTGACCAGGTCTGTAAGGAACTCACCGCTTGGGGGATAAAAGGCGTCCCCGGGTCCGGGATGGGGCAGCAGCGCGAAGTGCAGCGCCCAGCCCGGCAGATAGATGAGGATCGCCGCCGACAGCACCCAAGGCAGTCGACGCAGTTGTTCCATGAGCCGTCCCAGTGTGGGGCGCTCCCACCACCTCAGCAGCCCGATCAGCAGGATCAACCCGATGGCCGTCAGGCCGGTGAACTTGGTGCCCACCGCCAGGCCGCAGAGCATCCCGGCCAGGATCAACCAGAGGCGCCGCTGTCGGGAAGGCCCGGCATCTTCCGCCGTCAGGAAGGCGTAAAGGGCGCCGAAGATCCCCACCAGGAGTATGGCGTCCAGGGCGATGATGCGGGATTGCACCAAGAGTCCGTTGTCCAGGGTGATCAGCAGGGCGCCGAACCAGGCCGCCGCCCGAGAGGCTCCCAGGCGGATCAGAAGGCCGTAGAGGATGAGGGGCAGCAGGATTCCGGAGATGGCCGGTACCAGCCGCAGGGAGAAGATCGGGATGTGGCCGTAGGGCTGGCCGATGGTGTCGAAGCCGAAATCCCCCTGATAGCCGCCCAGCTTGGCGACACCGGCGATCAGCAGTTTGCCGTGGGGTGGGTGGATATCGAAAAAGCGCTCGCCGCTACAGCAATAGGCGGTGACGAACTTGCCGAAATGCACCTCGTCGAACACCACGCTGTCGGGCTCCGACAGATCCCAGAGATGCAGCATGGCCGAGAGGAAGAGCAGAAACAGGAGGGGCCGCGACACCACATTCCTGCTCCGGGGAAGGGCCGGATCAGAGGCCATGCCGCTCGGCAGTGGGCGGGAGATCCGCGCTTCCACCTCCGACCGGGTTCAGAGGGAGCCCCAGGAACTACGACGACGTTGGAAGCGCAGGTGGGGCAGCAGCAGGCCCAGCAGGATACCCAGCAGGACCATGCCGCCGCCGATGAGAAACCAGCGTTGGGCGGTTTCGCTTTCCTTATCCAGGTTTTGCTGCTTGAGATCCTCGGTCTGGCGGGTAAGCGCGATGAGGCTTTTACGGAGTTCGTTGCGCTCGTTGGCGATCTGCACCGCGCTGGCGGAGGTGCGTTTGATGCCTTCCAACTCCTGTTCCAGGCGCACGGCCACCGACTGCAGGTGGGTGTTGTCTTCCTGGAGCTTGCGGTATTTGCCCTGCACGCTGTTGAGCTGTTCGGCCAGCTTGGCGGCCTCGGTTTGTGAGCTTTGCAGCTTGGTGTCGATTTCGTTCATGCGGTCGCGGGCGCTGGACTCGTTCATGAGTTCATAGGCGAAGACGAAGCCGATGGCGCCGTCGGAGGTGCGTATTCTGGCATAGCCGGTGTCGGGGTTGGTGTCCAGAAGCTCCACCGGGGTACCGCTCTTCAGCATGCGGAGGATGCGATGCGAGGCGGAGTCGCCGGTGCGCAAGGGGATTTTGAACTGGTCGGTAATATATCGGGTCTCTCCAGCTACCGCCCAATCCATAAGTACGGAGATAAGTAGAAATCCAGATATTTGTAACAGCCTTATGATCATGGGCCTACTGGTCGTTCTCATCCTGTTTTTCCCCGAATCAATCGCGCCCAGGGGGTGGTTCCTGGGTGGGTGAAAAGGCGGCGTAGCCTCATTCAAGACTCAATCCGACCGGTGGAGGAAAAATTCCAGTAGGGCCTTCTGGGAATGCAAACGATTTTCCGCCTCATCCCAGACCAAGCTGTCGGGATGGTCGATGACCCCGGCGCTGACCTCTTCGCCCCGATGGGCCGGCAGGCAATGCATGAACACCGCCTCCGGGGCGGCCCGGGCCATCAGCGCCTCGTTGACCTGATAACCGGCGAAATCCCGCCTCCGCTGCGTCTGTTCCTGCTCCTGCCCCATGCTGGCCCAGACATCGGTCACCACCAGATCGACGCCGTCCGCCGCCTCCAGACAGTCACGGACGATCAGGCAACGGTCGCCGGCCTGCGCCAGGATAGCCGCCTCGGGCTCATAACCCACGGGGCAGGCGATGCGCAGGCGGAAATCGAAGCGCATCGCCGCCTCGATGTAGGAGTAACACATGTTATTGCCATCCCCCACCCATAAGGCGGTCTTACCCTGCATGTCCCCCCGGTGCTCGTACCAGGTTTGCATGTCCGCCAGGAGTTGCAAGGGGTGGCACTTGTCGGTCAGGCCGTTGATCACCGGCACCCGGGAATGGGCGGCGAAGCGCTCCAGGGTGGTATGGGCGAAGGTACGGATCATGATGGCGTCCACCATGCGGGACAACACCCGGGCGCTATCCTCGATGGGCTCGCCGCGACCGAGCTGGGTATCCCGAGGCGAGAGGAAGATAGCCTGGCCGCCGAACTGCGCCATGCCGGCCTCGAAGGAGACGCGGGTGCGGGTGGAGGATTTCTCGAAGATCATGCCCAGGGTCCGGCTGCGCAGGGGAGTGTAGATCTCCCCTCGCTTGAGTCTGGTTTTCAGCTCGATGGCGCGGAGCACCAGGGCGCGCAATTCCTCCGCGCTGAAATCGAGCAGGGTGAGGAAATGTCTGGGTTGCTGTGCCGGAATGGTCATGACTTTATGCCCCTCGCGGAGCCTGGGCGAGAAATTCCTTAACGAGACGGGCGACCCCCTCGGCGATGCGATCCGCCTCGGCGTCGCTGAGGATGAGAGGCGGCAGCAAGCGGATCACCTTATCGGCGGTGACATTGATGAGCAGTCCTTGCTCCAGGCCCTGGAGCACCAGCTCGGCGCAGGGTCGATCCAGCTCGATGCCGATCATCAGACCCAGACCCCGCACCGCCACCACACCCGGACAGGCGGCCAGCTCGGCGAGCAGCCGAAGGCGAATCCGTTCCCCCAGGACGGCGGCCCGTTGCGGGAGCTGATCGGTCTCGAGGACAGCGATCACCGCCCGGGCCGCCCGGCAGGCGAGGGGATTGCCGCCGAAGGTCGAACCATGGTTGCCGGGACCGAAGACCTCCGCCGCCGCACCCCGGGCCAGGCAGGCGCCGATGGGCACGCCGTTGCCCAGTCCCTTGGCCAGGGTCATGACGTCGGGGAGGAGGCCGTTATGTTGACAGGCGAACATCCGCCCGGTCCGCCCCATGCCGGTCTGGATCTCGTCGAGCATCATCAGCCAGCCGTGTTCGTCACAGATGGTGCGAATCTCGTTGAGATAGTCGGCAGGCGGGATATTCACGCCCCCCTCGCCCTGGGCCGGTTCCACCAGCACGGCGACGATGTCCTTCGACTCCCGTCCCGCCGCGCGTATCGCCTCGGCATCGCCATAAGGGACGCGGAGAAACCCTTGTACCAGGGGCTCGAATCCCTGCTGGATTTTCCTGTTCCCCGTGGCCGTCAGGGTGGCCAGGGTACGCCCATGGAAACTGCCTTCCATCACCAGGAGGCTGGGATTCTCCACCCCGCGCCGATGCCCATAGAGGCGGGCCAGCTTGATGGCCGCCTCGTTGGCCTCGGCCCCGGAGTTGGCGAAGAAGACCCGCTCCATCCCCGAGAGGCGGGTCAGATCCTGGGCCAGGAGTTCCTGCTGGGCGATCCCGTAGAGGTTGGAGGTGTGGACGAGTTCGCCGGCTTGGGCGCAGATTGCCTCCCTCACCGCCGGATGGGCGTGACCAAGCCCGCAGACCGCGATGCCCGAGACGGCATCCAGATAGGCTTTTCCCGCCGAGTCCCAGAGCCAGGGCCCCTCGCCGCGTTGGAAAGTCACCGGCAAGCGCCGGTATGTCGCCATCAAGGCGTCCGACATGGTGTCCTCATCCCATCGACAAAGAATAAACTTTTGAAGTTAACGTCAAGATGGGCTTGACGCAATAAAAAAAGCGTTCGATACGGCGAGCCGTAAAGAGTCCAGGCCTGTATCAGCTGATGGATCTGGTTTTTCTGGTTATCGAGACCCCTAGGATCATGAATCGGGTGAAGGAGTTGCTTCGGGCGTTTCTTACCAGGATGGTTCAGACGGCATCGGTGTTGGGTGCCCAAACGCCCGTCGCGGGATGGGATGAGTGGTCTGGAGCGAGGGTTTCAAGCATCTGGATTCCCCCTACCTCCCTGAAGATCCGAGTCAACGGCTCTTCAACCAAGCCGCCCTATTCGGGTGGCTGGCTAAGGGATTCACCTGTCCGGACGCCAAACAGCGTTGATGATGGGTACAGTTTGGCGCCTCGACACCAGCCTCTTTCGACCCGGATGTCGCTGGGCGGCTTCCGGGCCTGGGCTTTTTGGCCCGGCTTTCTGTTCTCTATTAGAGAACAATAACTCTATTATCTAACGAATTATTCTCTAAAAAAGAACGAAAACTCGCCATTTTCGTCGATGCCCGGAAGGGCTGGCGAGGATAGACCTTCCTCATTGGGTCTTCTCTCGGTGGCTCATGCTGAACCGGCGTCCGGCTACGCGGAAGCCAGGAATCTATTCGGAACAGGTGAATTTTTTGTGGTGGTTCATGGAGGCGGGGTTGCAATCTGTTCAAACTGAAGTAGAGTTACCGCGCAGTCATTCCCGACCCTGGTTGGTCGGTCGGGTTCCGAATCTGGGTACCAAGGCAGATGCATAAAAAAAGAATAATCTCCTTTTTTTCTCTCTGCGGTTTTCTGCCGGGCTGGCTGGGAAGTACCAATTCTTGGGCTGACATCTACAAATATCAGGACCCAGCGGGCCAGATCCTGCTGACCGACCGTCCCCAAGGCGGGAAATATACCCTGCTCAAGGTCTTTCGCTTCGGTTACCCGACTCCACCGAAAAAGCAGGAGAGCAGCGTCCCGGAGCGCCTCAATCTGGTATCCGCCACCTCCGCCCCGGCCAGTGCCGGTCGCCAGCGTTATTCACCCATCATCGATGCCGTGGCCAAGCGGGAAAAATTGGACCCGGCCCTGGTGCATGCCGTGGTCCGCGCCGAATCCGGTTACAACCCCCAGGCGGTCTCACCGGCCGGCGCCGTGGGCCTGATGCAGTTGATGCCCGGTACCGCCAAACGCTACGGCGTTGATGATTCTCGGGATCCGGTGGCGAATGTGGGCGGTGGGGCCAGATATCTGCGGGATCTGTTGGCGATGTTCGACAACCGGCTGGAACTGGCCTTGGCGGCCTACAATGCCGGTGAGCAGACGGTGATCGATTACGGCTGGACCATCCCCCCCTATCCCGAGACCCAGACCTATGTGCGCCGGGTGCTGGCCTATTACCGGGAACAGAGGTAAGCCGGCCCCATGACCCCGGGCCTTCCATAAGACCGAGGGAAATCAAGGCTTCCCTGATTTCCCTCGTGCCTCAGTTGACCTTCAGCAATTCCACCTCGAAGATCAGGGTCTGATTCGCCAGGTTGCCCCGCTCGCCATAGGCCAGTTCAGGCGGGATGAAAAACTGCCACTGCGCCCCTTCCTTCATCAATTGCAAGCCTTCCGTCCAGCCTTTGATGACGCCGTCGAGGCGGAAGCTGGCGGGCTGTTCGCGCTTATAGGAACTGTCGAATTCGGTGCCGTTGATCAGGGTCCCGCGGTAGTGGACGCTGACGGAGTCCTGGGAACCTGGGGATTTTCCCGTTCCATCCTTGATGATTTTGTATTGCAACCCGCTCGGCAGGCTGACGACACCGGCTTTCTTGGCGTTCTCGGCCAGATAGGCCCGTCCTTCCTCGGCGCGTTGCTGGAGTTCCTTCGCCCGTTTGGCCTGTTGTTCCATCGCCAGCTTGCGCCTGAGGTCGAGGAGGATGCTGCGCATCTGTTCCTGGGAGATCTGGGGCTGGGCCCCCGAGATGGCGTCCATGAGGCCGCGGATGAGGATGTCCTGTCGCGCTTCCACCCCTTGTCGGCTGAGGTCGCTCCCGTACTGGAAGCCAAGGCTGTAGTTGATCTTATCCGTCTCGTCCTTGAGCGAGGTCTCGCTCGCGGGCTGGGAGGCCGGGGCCGTCTCCGCGGCAATGAGGGCCGGGGTCCAGAGGCTGAGCAGCAGCACCCCGGTGATCTTGGTCGAACTCGTCATGGCGATGGGTATCTCCCTGTGGTGATGAGGATGGCCGTTCTCCCGTTCAGGAGATATGGCGATGGGTCCGGATGGGACGGGGAGGCATGCTAGCGGTTCTCGGGCGCGTCGGGCAAGCCGTCCACCCTTCCAAGCCCTGGGCCCCGGGGTCTCCGCCGAAAAGAAGAAGGCTTTGAGACCGCAGCGAAATTCTCTGCCGGGTAGGCAGATTCGCCGGGCTCTGGGTACAATGCCCTGGGTCGGCTAGGGTTCCGATCTATGGATCTAGGATTCTGTCCCAAAAGGGAAACTCCAATGTACAGAACAATCAGCACAGACGCCGGGCGCTGGTCGCGGAGCGGCCTGGTCCCTTTGCCGACCCTGGCCCGCATGGCCCACCAAGCGTCCAGGGTAGGCGTTGATCGGGATCGGGGACTAACCCTTGTCTTGACATGGGTAAGGCAGGAGCATCGATGAATATCAAGCAGGCACAGCGTTTCGGCACCATCGGCCTGGGCGTCATGGTTCTGGCCATGTGGCTCATCGTCTTCCTGAACACCACCGAGACGGCCCAGAGACTGGATCGGCTCAGCGATTTTTACCTCCCGGCCACCGGTTATCTGGCCGAGAGTCGCGGCTTGTTTCAGGGCGCCGAGACCGGTTTCGGCCAGTATCGGCGCCTGGCCGAGACCAAAATACCGATCAAGATCGAGGACTCGATCGCTGCGATCGACGGCTCCCTGGAGCGTCTTGGCGAATTGAATCGGCTCCTGAAACAGAAGCCGGCGAGCGAGGAAACGGCAGCTACCGATCCTCTTCTGAGGCGCCTGGGTGAGGCCGAGGCCGGACTCGGCGGATTCCGAACCGCGATGAGCGCTTATGCCGCGCGTCTGGAATCCAATTCCGCCGGGGCGGAACTCAGGACCCTGATTGAGGAGAGTCGCTCTCTCTCCAACCAGGTGCTGAGGGCCTTGGACGAGTTGGAGGCCGCTTTCCGCCAGGGGATGCAGCAGGAAAAGGAGTCGACTCGGCGGGACGGTCGCCTGGAGCTCCTGATCTTCTCCCTACTGCTGATCGCATCCGTTTTCTTGGTCTGGTTCATCCGCCGGGGGGATGACCGGCTACTTTCCCGCCCAGTCGAGGAGATGATCCAGGTGGTGCGTCGTCTCGCCTCCGGGGAGCGTCATCGGCGCATCGGTTCCTTCGCCGCTGGCGAACTCGGCGTTCTGGCCAGGGCCATCAACGATATGGCCGGGGCGGTCGAGGAAAAGGAAAAGCAGGTCTATGCCGCGACCGAGCTGCTCAACGAGGCCAACCGCCAGGCCATAGAGTCGAGCTTCCTGTCGGAACAGCGGGTGGCCGAGCGCACCGCCGAACTCTATAGCGCCAACCGTGGTCTCCAGCGGGCCATCATCGACCTGATCCGGGCCAAGGAAGAGGCGGAGGCCGCCAATCACGCCAAAAGCGGCTTTCTGGCCCGGATGAGTCATGAGATCCGTACCCCCATGAACGGGGTGCTGGGGATGACCGAGTTGCTGGCGGCCACGGAGCTCACTCCCAGGCAGAGTCGCTTGACCGCCAATATCCGGCGTTCCGGCGAGTCCCTGCTGGCGATCATCAACGATATCCTGGATTTCTCCAAGATCGAGGCCGGCAAGCTGCAACTCGAGGAGGTCGGCTTCGACCTCGGCCTCCTGGTGGAAGATGTCATTGGCCTATTCGCCAATCGGGCCGCCGAACGCCAACTGGAACTCATCGCTCGCCTGGATCAGGGGCTGCCCGAGCAAGTGCGGGGTGATCCGGTACGGTTGCAACAGGTGCTGGTCAATCTTTTGGGTAACGCCGTCAAGTTTACCGAGGCTGGCGAGATTGAGGTGCGGGTGAACTGCCTGCGATCCGACGCAGACCGCGCCCTCATCCGCTTCGAGGTACGGGATACCGGGGTGGGCATCCCCCCCGAAAAGCAGGGCCGTATCTTCGAATCCTTCGCCCAGGGCGATGAGTCGACCACCCGCAACTATGGGGGTACCGGGCTGGGGTTGGCGATCTGCAAACAGTTGGCGGACCTGATGGGGGCGGATATCCGGGTCGAAAGCGCGCCGGGAAAGGGTTCGATATTCCGTTTCACCCTTTGGATGCATAAGCTGAAGGCCCAGGAGGGCGGTGTCCTCCCGCCCAAGCCGGATCTTCAGGGACTCCATGTCCTCTTGCTGGACGACAACCCGGCGGCCCGGGATGCCATCGCCTGTCACCTGGCGGCCTGGGGCGTCCGTTACACCACCGCCGCCCAGAGTGCGGAGGCCCTGGGTCTGCTGCGCCAGGCCGCCGACGCCGGGGACGCCTTCGCCGTCGTGTTGATCAATCAGCGCGTCCTGCGTCGGGATGGAAACCTGCTCCCGACGACCCTGGAGAAGGAGCCTGGTATCGCCGCCACCCCCCTGGTCCTCCTGGATTCAGGGTCGAGGCTTCCGGGAGAGAAGGAGAGTCGGCCCGAGGGCTTCCAGGCCCGGCTGACCAAGCCCCCGCGTCGCCGGGAGTTATACGATCTCTTGCGTACTCTCTCCAAAGGGCCGTCCGAGATGACCACCGCTCCCCCGCGGACGCCGCCTCGGGTGAGCGGCACAAGGCTGGGCGTTGGTCGACGCCTGTTGTTGGTCGAGGACAATCCCGTCAATCTCGAACTCGCCCGGGAGATGCTCCGGGTGCTCGGTTTCGAGGTCATCGCCGTCGAAAGTGGGCAGGAGGCGATCGATACGGCGGCTTCCCAGGCTCTGGACATCATCCTCATGGACTGCAATCTGCCCATCATGGACGGCTACACGGCCACGGCCCAGATACGGGCCAACGAGGCGAAGGTCCCGGGGGCGAAACCTTGCCCCATCATCGCCTTGACGGCGAACGCCCTGGTCGGGGATCGGGAGCGCTGTCTCCAGGCCGGCATGGATGACTATCTGAGCAAGCCATTTACCCTGGAGTCCTTGGCCAAGACCCTCTCGCCCTGGCTCAAGGACGGCGGTGCTCTCTCCATGCCGACAAAACCAGCCAAGGTCGAGCCGCCATCGCCGCCAAGGGCCGAGGCCGGGGCCAAGGCCAAGGCGGCGGTGCCACCGATCCAGCAGGAGGGTCCGGTGGATCTCAACCGTCTAAGCCAATTGCGCAACCTGGAGCGCTCCAGCGAGGTCAGCTTGTTGGGCAAGCTCATTCAGTCCTTCCTGGCGATCAGCCCCATTGCCCTCGCCGAGATGCGCACCGCCCAGCAGCAGGGGGATAACCAGACCCTGATCGAGGCGGCCCGCCGCTTGAAGACGCCCTGTTCCTATCTGGGTGCCGACAAGCTGGCCGAACTCTGCCGCCAATTGGAAACCCGGGTGGGTGCGGGGTCTTCCGGGACCGAGAGCGCGGTCTTGCTGCAAGAGATCGAGAAGATGTATGTCGAGGTGGAGGCCGTTTTTGCGAGCCAACCCGAGATGAAGGTGAGCGGCTGAGGGCTGATTGGTGGATGCGGCGCGCCGGCCCGGCACCGCCGAGTCTCCCAGGAGTGTCTCCGAAAATGCGCCCCTCGTGAATTGTGAGTGCCGCCTAACCTTCGAGGTAAGCAGGTATTTAAGCGCGGCTCTACTAGTTGGCAGGCGGTCCGGTTGACCGCAGGGTGAAGGTCTTCAGCAGGGTACGACCTGAATAGCGCTACCAATAGCGTTTAAGACGAAGTTCAGTACCTCCGTCGTAAGGCGGGCACGGTTGAGGATGATGTCGCAGAGAAGCGCGAAAGCTCCGGCAAGATAGCCGATGTATGCCAAGCCCACATATTCGTTGAACACAAGGCTGTGCAGCCAGTTTTGGTTGAACAGATAGAAGTAAGCGGTGATCGCGCCGGCGGCCAGTAGCACCAAGGCGGAAGGAAGAAGATGTAGGCCGGCTTGCCGCTTGACGAAAACGGCCACAAGCAAGAGCGCAAAGACAATGGCGTTTGTGCCCGTGAAGATACGAAACTCGCGGGTCAGTTGAGTGGCGGTATCCATGTATTTCGACCGGATGAGCGTGGTCAGACGCTCGTGGGCGGACGAAGCGCTCGCGATCCGCCACTCGAAGCCATCGCGGATGTTCGTTTCGATCTTTTTTCGGCACTCGCAGTCAAGGTCCCGCATCTCGGCGATGACCTTGGCAAGGCGGGTGGGAAGTTGCTGCGTGAGAAAACGTTTGGTTTGTTCGATGTCTTCGGCGTAACCCTTGGCAAAGACCGCCGCCTTGCTTGAAAGAAACGCTTTGTCGATAGCTTCGATCTTCTCCTGTACCTTCCTTTCAACCTCATATCGAATGATGTTCCTTGCAAGTTGCTCGACGAAACCTGGATTGATGGCCGAGGCAACGAATGCGAACCCGAAAAGCAGGCCGCCCACAATTCCGAGAATCAAGGCGAACCAGCGGACGAAAGGCATGGTACAAGAACCTCTAACGATTAGAGTCGTCCAACGCGAAACCGCGTAACGGTTGAGCGGGAAGGCGCCAAGGTTGATGAGCGTCTTGCCGAGCGCTCGAACCTTCTCGGTTACCTTGAAGCTCCGTGAGGTCGTCTACTACCGCAAGACGAGGCTTTGCCGCCCGACTACTCGATAGGCTTTGGTGCTTACGGGTGGATCGCTTTCCTGGCGGACATCACCGCGCCCGGTCCAGGAGAGCGATCCTCAGCCAGCCTAGGCTTATTAGTACATATGCTGGCCGCCGTTGATGTCCAGGGTGGACCCGGTCATGAAGTTGGCATCGTCGGCGACGAGGAAGAGTACGGCGCGGGCGATGTCATGCACGACGCCGAGGCGACCGATGGGGATGGTGGCGATGATCTTCTCCAGCACCTTTTCCGGTACCGCCCGCACCATGTCCGTATCCACATAGCCCGGGGCGATGGCGTTGACGGTGATGTTCTTCGCCGCCCCTTCCAGGGCCAGCGCCTTGGTGAAGCCGTGGATACCGGCCTTGGCCGCGGCATAGTTGACCTGGCCATACTGACCGGCGCGCCCGTTCACCGAGCCGATATTGACGATACGGCCGAAACACCGTTCGCGCATGCCTTCGATAACACACCGGCTCATGTTGTAACAGGATGACAGATTGGTCTGGATCACATCCTGCCATTGCTGCGGCGTCATCTTGTGCAGGGTGCCGTCACGGGTGATGCCGGCGTTGTTCACCAGCACATCCACCGGACCCAGATCCGCCTCGATCTGCTTTACGCCGGCCTGACAAGCCTCGAAGTCGCCCACATCGAACTTATAGGCGGAAATGCCGGTGCGCTCGGTGAAGGCCCGCGCCCGTTCCTCATTGCCGGCATAGACGGCGGCCACGCTATAGCCGGCCTTTTTCAATTCGACCGAGATGCCTTCCCCGATACCCCGGGTGCCCCCGGTAACGATCGCAACTCTACCCATAATTGGTTTCTCCTCCAGTTATTCCTTAGATTGACGTTGTACTTCTTGACTCTTGCCGCCCTCTGGAACCAAGGTCCCGGGAGGCTGGGTGGGCTCCCGGGATGAAGGTTGAGTTCCCGACCGAGCGCCTGGGTGATTCTAGCATCGGGAAAGGGATGGATGGAAAGAAGAACGTTTGGAGCCCGATCTGGTGCAGCAAAAAGCCAGAATTTATCTGCTGCGGCGCAACAAGGGCTGATTGAGCCCAGGTATTTGGATCCGCCGCCGGGGTTCCGTCAGGTCATCTTTAATACATTTGCCAAAGAAAGGTACGACAGGATTGGGTATTCGTGCTCGAGTGGTTCCGGGCCTCGGCTGAAAACGGCCCGTTTTGTTCTCATTAAGAGAACAATTAATAATATATAGAGCAATTCGTTCTCTATTGGAGAACAAAAACCGAGACGAGAGGGCCTATGCCCGGAAGCGGCCACAGACGAATGGACCGGCCATGGCGGCCTTCCTGTCTGTTTGAGGAAAACCCAACCGGAATCGTTATTAGTCTACTTCCAGCGCGCAGGTGCCGCGATGGAGGTCGATCAGCATCAGGGAAGTCGATCCCGGGCGTGTCCCCTCGAATCTGATGATTTGTCCGGGGACATTGGCACTGGGATAGCCGACACCCCGCTGTTCCAGAATCAGCTTACCGTCCTGCCAGCACCTGAGGGTGGAGCGGGAGGGGGCGGCCTCGCGATCGTTCGACTGGGGCTCGACGATGGGCGGTACCGCCGCGGCGGCCAGGGTCCAACCGGCGAGAACGGGGATGAGGAGAGATTTATATGACATCATGGGGCTTGAACTCCTGAAGGGCAGGGATTGACGGCGGCTGTGGATGGTTATTTGGACGTCATGTGCCAGACCCCGTCCCAATCCGCCGCTGGTGAGTGTTGCTGGTAATAGCGGGCGCGTTCCGCCATCACCGCCTCGGGGCCGGCCTCGGGTCTGAGGCGGGCCAATTCGGTCCAGATGTTCTCCGCCGCGGCAAAGTCCCGATGCCGATAGTGTTGCAGGGCCTCGGCGTAACGTCCGGCGCGGGTCAGGCTCAAGGGGGTGGTCTCGGTGTCCCGGCACAGAGGCTCGAAAATCCTCACCGGTTGGGTCTTCCCCTTGACGGTCACGGCATCGATCTCCCGCAGCAGAAAGTGCTGGCCCAGCCTGGCGGCGGTATTGTCGCCGAGCAACACCCGGCAACGATAGGCGCTGGCCAGTCCTTCCATGCGCGAGGCGATATTGACCGATTCGCCGATGGCGGTGTAGTTCAGTCGTTCCCGGGAACCGACATTGCCCACCACCGCCTCGCCCGAGTAGAGGCCGATCTTCACCGAGAAACGCTGTTCTCTGGGCAGGGCGGATGACTCTTGCTCCACCCGCTCGACGATGTCGAGCGCGGCGAGGACGGCGTTGACCTCATGGGCCGGGTCGGCGAGGGGGGCACCCCAGATAGCCATGACGGCGTCACCGATGAATTTATCCACATAGCCCCCGCTGGCATGCACCGCCGTGACGATGAGGCTGAGATACCTGTTGGTGGTCTGTACCAGCTCCTGGGCGGAGACGCGCTCCGAGAGGGCGGTGAAGCCGGACAAATCGGCGAACATGACGCTGATGGTCCGCGTCTCTCCATCCAGCCGCAATCCCGTCTCGTCTTCCGCGAGGCGGTTCACCAGAGGTGGGGCCAGATAGTGGCAGAAGGCCTCCTGGATCCAACGCCGTTGGCGTTCCGCCAGGGAGTATCTGGTGCCGTAGGCGGCCAGGGTCGAGAGCAGCAAGGCCAGCATCGGATAACCGCCGGCCAGGTGGATCTCCTGCATCAAGAGGCCGACCTGGAGGCTGAGCAGGAGGCTGAGCGCCAGGGGGAGAGCGAGGAGGATCCAGGCCGGTGGCAGGCGAAAGCCGATCCAGACCCCGAGCCCGGTGGCCAACAGGGCGAGGCCGGTCAGCAGGACCGCCGGCAAAGGGTGCAGCCATTGGCCCTGAAGTAGGGAATCGGCGGCCAGGGCATGCAGATGAACCCCGGGAACGCTCTGCGCACCTGGTACCGAGGCGGGCAGTGGTTGGAGTTCGCAGGGCGTCTGGGAGGGGGTGTTGGCTGGCGTCGGCGGGGAAAGGAAGCGGGCGCTGGACAACCAGCGATCCTCCTCGGCCAGGGTCGAGCCGATGAATACCTGCCGCCCACGGAATCTGGCCGCCAGTTCCCGGGGATGGCTGGCGGCGCACAGCAGGACGTCGATCAGGGAATAAGTGGGAAGGCTCTCCGGGTGTTGTCGGGGGGCGAAGCCGACCATTGGTGTCGGGGGCCGCTCAATCCCGGCACGGGCGGTGACCGCCGCGGCGAGTCCCAGGCTTTCGGTGTCGGGAAAACGGAGCAGAATCTCCCTGACCACCTCATCCGCATCCGGCCGCATCTCCAGCAGTCCCAGGGCGGATTCGTCGAAATCCAGGGCGGCCAGATAGGGCATGGCGGGCAGGGTGCCACCGGTGCGTCCCAGCACTAGATGTTGGCGGTGCCGACTGAGAGTCTCGATGAAGGGCTGGTCGTAATCGGTAAAGAGGCTGTTGCCCGAATAACTGAGCACATAATCGAAGGCGATCGTTTCCGCTCCGGCTTCCCGCAGGACCCGGATCAGGGAACCCCAGATGGGGCCCATGAGGGCCCGGGGTGTAGCCTGCAATTGCTCATGACTCAGGGACTTGGCATCTACGGCTAGCACCGCGACCCTGGTGCTGGGAGGAGAGGCGCCCTGCAGATCGACCCGCAATTTGACGGCGGCATCGAACAGCCAGCCATCGACGAAGGGCAGGGGGCGGCCGATGAGGACGCCATAGCCGAGGCTGAGCAGGGTACAGGCGGCCAGGGTCAGGGCCATCAACCATCGGCAGTGGAGGCGTTTCATCCGCCGGAACTATCGGGGCGGGGGAAAGAGGGCCGGCGTGGCCCGCTACGGTGGTCGGAGGAGACGTGGAAAAGGCGGAAGGCCCTCATGGAATCCGCAGCAGGGTGGCTTCCGGTAGTTCCTCCTCGGCGACGATACAGGGGATCTCTCCACTCCGGCGGTTGTCCGACAGCAACCGCAGTCGGCAGCTTTCCCCCGGGATGAGGCTGGGCCAGTCCTGGGACCAGGAGGCAACCAGTCGATCTACTCTGGGCTCCCAGCTCGGCATCCCGGTTTGACCGATACTGAGCGCCCGCACCTCCTCGGCGCCCGGCCCCAGAAGACGGATCTGGGGACGTGGGGACAGGCGCAGGGTTGGGGGAAGCGAGGCGGTGACATTGCGCAGCACCACCCCGGCGGTGCGTGGATTATCGGCCAGGCGGGCCTGGAAGGGACAGGCGCCGCGCTGGGATTTGATGACCTGGCCGCCGTCGAGTTCATAGTTTTCCTTGCCGAATTTGAGGCGGCCTCCCCGCACCTGCACCCGTTCGCAACCCTGGTAGAGCAGGAAGTCAAGCTCGCCTTCCGGCGCCAGGGTGATGGAATTGTTCGCCTGGACCTCGGAGAAGGGTTGTACCGAGGGGCTCACCTGGCCATGGACGCCAAGGATCAGGGCGCTGGCGGAGGTGCCGGCGGCCGTTGCCCAGGTCCAGGCACCGAGACAGAGCAGTCCGAGGGCGATGGACAGGAGGCGGTGCCAGGTTCCGGCTCGGGTCGGAGAGGAAAGGGGGAAGGTGATTTCCATGGTTTGAATCTGAGTCAGCTTGCTTGAGGGATGGGCGGGCGACACTTGGACGCAGCCGGCCGGCGGGCCGATCAGGGAGACGGATCCGGGTGGAAGCCCGGGATGCCCGACTCGTTCACCTCGTCGATCTGGTCCGCTTTCATGAAGTGTTCGGCATAGTGGCGGTAAACGCCGGAGCGGATGAAGAGATCGAAGAGATCGGGATCGATGTGACGGTCCAGTTTCATCTTGCCGAGGATAAAGAGGGATTCGGAAAGGGTCTTGCCCTTTTTGTAGGGCCGGTCCCGGGCTGTCAGGGCCTCGAAGATGTCGGCGATGCCCATGATGCGCGCCGGAATCGACATCTGATCCCGGGTGAGTCTCCGGGGATAACCGCTGCCGTCCATGTGTTCGTGATGGGCACCGGCATATTCCGGGACCTGCCGCAGATATTTTGGATACGGCAGGGATTCCAACATCTTGATGGTCACCGAGATGTGGTTGTTGATCACCTGCCGTTCCTCCGGAGTGAGGGTCCCCTTGGGAATAGTCAGATTGTAGATCTCGTTATCCGAGAGAAGCTGGGTGAGTTCGCCTTCCGGATTGGTCCAGCTACAGGCTCCTATGGCCTTCACCCGTTGTTGGTCGTCCGCGGTCATGAACTCGGAGCCGATATTGGCCTTACGCAGGAATTGGAGCTCCTCGTCGAGTTGGCGACAGTAGGCGGCATAGTCCTCTTCCAGCTTGACAGGCGGTTCCAGGGTAGGCTGTTCGGCGAGTGACTCCAGCAAACGGATGCGGGCCTGTTGTTTCAGGATCTGGATGCGGAGTTCGATCAGCTTGATGCGGTCGCAGATCGTCTCCAGTTTGGTGGCCTTGTCGATTACCCATTCCGGGGTGGTGACCTTACCGCAGTCGTGCAACCAGGAGGCGATCTTGAGTTGATAGAAGTCCTCCTCCGACATCCTGAACTCCGCCAGAGGACCCTCGCTCGCATTATGGGCGGCCCTGGCCAGCATCATGGTGAGTTCGGGAACGCGCTCGCAGTGCTTACCCGTATAAGGAGATTTTTCGTCGATAGCGGCCGCTATGAGTTTTACGAAGGATTCAAAGAGGCGACGCTGTTCGTCGATGAGGCGTCGGTTGCTCAGGGCCACCGCCGCCTGGGAGGCCAGGGATTGGGTGAGGCGCTCGCACTCCTTGCAGAAGGGGATGATCTCCCGGCTGATCGGGTCGATGGGGTTGATCAGTTGCAGCACGCCGATGATGTCGTTTTCATGATTCTTCAGGGGCACGGTGAGAAAGGATTTCGATCGGTAGCCGGTACGCTGGTCGAAGGCCTTGGTGCCCTTGAAGTCGAAGTCCGTGGTCAGGTAGGCGTCCGGGATATTGACCGTGCAGCCTTTGATGGCGGTGTAGGGGGCCACCATGTGAAGATTGGGGTTACCCTCCTGGTCATAGAGTGGGAGCGGCGGATAGGGGATCGGCTTGCCGGAGGTGCCGCCGAGGGACAGCTTGAGCGAATCTGAGCGCATGATCTCGAAATGCAGCGCCCCGTCATCTTTGAGCAGATAGAGGGTGCCGCCGTCGGCGGCGGTGATCTCCTTGGCCCCCAGCACGATACGGTCGAGCAATCGTCCCAGATTCTGTTCCGCGGATAAGGCGATACCGATTTCGTTGAGCCGCTCGACACGTTCCAGGATTCGAATCAGGGGTTTTTCTTGCATCGGCGTTCGGACATCTGGGAAAGGTTGTCCCGGCATTATCCGGGCTGGAGGCTGGACGAAACACAGGCTAGGTAACAGCTTCCAGAAAAACTATAGCCTGATGGAGCCGGCCGTTCCATGGGAGAAAAGAGACCTGGGTCGTGGCTCCGAACAGGGGGAGAGGCCGCTCGCCGCCTTGCCCCGAAGGGCTCGGGGCGACGAGTAGCGGCTGCGGGCGTTACTCCGTGATGTTGGGCGGATCGAGATCCTCCAGCGGTTCTTCGTTTTGCGGGGCCACCTGGGCCACCCAGATCTCCAGTAACACCACATGCTCCTGCTCTTCGTCCGCCATCTCCCGGGCCAGACGGGAGACCTCGGGGTCGGGGGTGATGGCCGAGACATGGGCATAGAAATCCCGCCCGCGGATTTCGTTGTGCAAGGCCAGGCGCAAGGCCTGGGCGGTGGTCATGAGATAGTTGGCCTCTTCCATGCAGGGCGCTTCAGGTGTGTCCGGACAACTCCATTTGAAGCTCCAGGGGGCGATGGCGGGAAGATTGAAGGCGGCGGCCCGTTGCGCCACTTCCTGGGCGTGGAGGTCGCTGTAATGGGCCATCTTGCTGAACAGATCGGCGACCTCGGTATTGTTGTGGATCTCCATGCTGTCGGCCAGCATGCGGTAGCGTTCCCCGGATTCGACCTCGAGTTCGAGGGCGTGGGCGAGGAATTCAGGGACGCTGGTGATCGGCTGATGTTGGTACGTACTCATACCAGGAACTCCTTCTCGATCTCCGGGAGGATTTTGCTTTGTTTGGGTAAGGGCTGCCAGACCGGGAGGTATTCCCGATAGATCAGGCCCAGGGACATGCCGTCGTCGGACTGGATCATCTGCGCCGCTTCCACGGCGTTGGAGGTCGGCATGGTCTGGAAGGGGTGGACCTGCTGTTTCCAGTCTTTCTGTTCGGGTCTGAAGGTCTGACAGGGGCTGAGCACCTGGACGAAGGAAAACCCCGGGTGGCGGATGGCCTCCACCACGAGTTGGGTGAGTTCCGAGGGATCGCCGGAAAAGCCCCGGGCGATGAAGCTCGCCCCCGCCGCCAGGGCGATGGCCGCCGGCTGGAAGCGACGCACCCCGGGTCCATGGGGGGTCATCTTGCTGGAACACCAGTCGGGGGCCGTGGTGGGGGAGGCCTGTCCCTTGGTCATGCCATAGACCTCGTTGTCCATGACGATGTAGGTGATGTCCATGTTGCGTCGGCAGGCATGGAGAAAGTGGTTGCCGCCGATGGAAAAGCCATCGCCATCGCCGCCGGTGACCAAGACGGTCAGATCCGGACGGGCGGCCTTGAGCCCGGAAGCCAGCGCCAGGGCGCGGCCATGGACGCCGTGAAAGCCGTAGGCGTCGACATAGGCGGATACCCGGGAGGAGCAACCTATGCCCGAAATCACGGATACCTGTTCCTTGGCCAACTGGAGGTGGGCGAGGGCCTTGGTGATGGCGGAAAGCACGGCGAAATGCCCACAGCCCGGGCACCATACCGGCTTGATGTCGGATTTGTAGTCAGCCGCCCTGAGGGCTGGAACGCGGGTCGCGGCATCCATCATTCTTCTCCTGCAAGGATGGCCCGGACGATTTCGCCGGGGCGTAAAGGAAGGGGACCGGGTCTGGCATAGGAGCGCGCCCCTTCGGGCAGGGTGCGCGCCGCATGCAGATAATGGAACAACTGGGCACCCTGGTTCTGCTCGATCACCCAGATCCGGCGCATGGCCTGCAGGGCCTGAAGCAGGGCCTCCCGTTGCAGGGGGGCGATCAGCCGCAGGGCGATCACCCGTATCCCCAGTCCCTGTTGCCGCAGGCGTTCCGCGGCCTCGAAACTGGCTCCGGAGGAGGAACCCCAGGTGATGAGGCCGATATCGCCCTCGCCCTGGATCTCCGCCCAGGCTGCGCCGAAGTCATGGCCTTCCAGCTTGCGTCGGCGCTTTTCCAATTGGGCGGTATGATCCTTCGCCATGCTCGAGGGGGTTCCCCGTTCGTTGTGTTCCAGTCCATCGGCGGTGTACATGCAACCCGGGATGCCGGGCTGGCTCATGGGGGAGATTCCATCGTCCGTCAGCGTATAGCGACGGTAACGCTCCTCGGCCTGAGGCGGCACCAGCCGGGAGAGGGCGTCGGCGGGTTGGGCGGGGGGATCGGTGACCGCCCGGGACTGGCCCAGGATCTGATCGGACAGCACGATCGCCAGGGTCTGGAGGTGCTCCGCCAGGCCTACCGCCCATTGGACGCTGAAGGTGCAGTCGCGGATCGAGAGCGGCGCCAACACCAGGTGGGGGGCATCACCATGCAGCCCATAGAGGGAAATATTCAGATCGGACTGCTCGGATTTGGTGGGAATACCGGTGGAAGGACCGCCGCGCATGACGTTGACCACCACCACCGGGGTTTCGCTGGTCACGGCGAGTCCCATGCTCTCCACCATGAGACTCAGTCCTGGACCTGAGGTGGCGGTCAGGGAAGGGATGCCTCCGAAGGAAGAGCCGATGATCATATTGATCGAGGCGAGTTCGTCCTCGGCCTGCAGTAGCGAACCGCCGACCTGCTCTAGCCGTGGGGCCATCCACTCCAGCATCTCGCTGGCGGGGGTGATGGGATAGGCGGCGACGAATTTCACCCCACCCCGCAAGGCCCCCAGACCACCGGCCTCATTGCCGCTGATGTTCCAGCGCGGGCGTGACTCGGGGAGGGGAAGCTGGGGCGCGGGGGCCTGACTCTGCTCCTGGGTATAGGCGAGCCGCAGACATTCCAGGGATGGGCGGATGCTTTCCTCCCCCTTGCCCTTCAGGGTGTCGCGGACGCTGGCCTCCAGCGCCTCCAGGGGAAGACCGGCCACCGCCCCCAGCGCACCGATGGCGGCCATGTTCAGACGACCGCCGGCGACCGCCGAGCTGTACCGTTTGAAGGGGGAGGCACGTTGCTGGACCCCTTGCTTGGTTAGAACCTCGGGTACCTCCCCGGACTCGGGGTCGGACAGGATCAGGCTGGTGGCGTCGAGCGGGATCTCGTCGACGAAGCGGCTGACATTGTGCCAATCCAGCCCCAGCAGCAGGTCGAAATGATCGCCCATGCAATGCACCGGGGTGTTGGAGAAACGGATCATGGCGGCAGATTCGCCGCCACGGATCTGGGGTCCGGCCGATCTGGTCATCAAACCGTAATAGCCCGCGCGGGCGATGGTATCGAGCAGGATGAGTCCGGCGGTGACGGCGCCGCTGCCGCCCGAGCCGGTGATGGCCACCGAAAAGCTGTCGGTTGGTTGGGGAGAGGGGATCTGGTTCATTATTTCTTTGACCCTCGGTATGGTAGGAACGCGCCAATGATAGAGCAAGCTGCATACGGATAAAGAACGCTTATTTTTTTAAGCAACTATCATGCCTTTTATTTCGGTGCGCTCCGGGAGACTGGAAAACCTCTCGCGTGCGCTTAAGTCATTAATTTATATTAAATTGCTGCTCTTGCAGCAAAGCGCTCCCCAAATTGGTGCCCGGGGAGAGTATCGGGCCCCATTGGAGGGCAAGGTTGTGGATCCGGGCGGGGAAGGAGATCGCAGGCGTTCTTGGCCGGACCCAGGCAGAGGTCATTTCGCCGGCGCGGCGGACTTCTCCTTCAAGATCTCGTCGAAAAGCGCTTCGGTGTTGGAATTGGGGGGATGCCCGTCGTAGACATCGTTGAGGCGCTTCTGCAGATAGGCGTCACGCACGAAGACATAGGGGTCCAAGGCCGCCTGTTGAAGGATATCGGAGGTGCCCAGGAGATCGGCGCGCAGGTCGACCGAGTAGAGTATCGCCAGCCCCCAGGGCCAGGCCGCCGGTTCGAGATAGGCAACCGGGGTGCTGTACCAGCCGACCACGGTTCCCACGGAATCGCGCACCGTGTTGGGGCCGAGGATCGGCCAGACGAAGTAGGGGCCAGGCCCTACGCCCCAGTGGCCCAAGGTTTGGCCGAAATCCTCCCGATAGCGTGGGATGTCCATGGCGGTGGCGACATCGATCACTCCCAGCAGGCCAAAGGTGGAGTTGAACGTGACCCGTCCCAGGCTGGAGGCGGCCTGTTGTGGTTTGAGCTGCAGGACGTTGTTGAGAAATGAGACGATATCCAGTTGATTGGCAAAGAAGTTGGTGACGCCCTGATCGATCGGCTCCGGGGTGATCTTCTTATAGCCCTCGGCGACGGGTGTATAGATGGCCTTATCGAAATCCTGGTTGAAGGAAGTCATCCAACGGTTGTAGCCCTGCAAGGGATCGCGGGGGTCCTGGGCACCTTCCGGGACACTGGCGCAACCGCCGACAACCAGCCCCGAGAGGGCGCAGAGAAGGGGAAAGACTGGGGTTAGGGATGTATTAGCCATCGGAGCTTGGGCCTCGGCACCTTGTAGGTTCCTGGTCGGGGTGAAAAACATGGAAATGATAGCCTGTCGGATTGGAAAGGACACACTGGAAGTCAATACACCTGGGTCACCTGGTAGCCCTCCTGGCTGAGCAACCCCAGGATCCCCTGGTTCCCCGGCAGATGCAACGCCCCGACAGCGATGAAGGCCCGTCCCCGTTCCAACAGGGGCAGCAGGCGGGTGGTCATGACAAGATTGCGGTTGTCGATGGCTCCGGCGAGCAATCGGCGTTCGAGATCCTCGTCCGCCGCCGCCATGAGTTCTTGGCTGAGCCGCACCAAACCCGCCAGATCCCGTTGCAGATAAGTCCGCAAAAGCACCTCGTGCAGATGGGTATAGTCGTAACGCCGGTCCAGGGTGGTCAGGAGGAGGAAGATCTGATCCGCGTCGGAGAGGCGGTCGAAGACCTGGATCTGTTCCTCGACGCTTTCCAGTCCATGGATCTCCTTGCCCTGGGCCTTGGCCCGTTCCGCGATGACCAGGTCCACCATCAGCCCGGTGCGGGGTCGCGGGGCGCTCAAGAGGCTGACGACGGCCCAGGGTTTGCAATGACGGATCAGCGTCTCGGGCAGACCATGATCGAAGGCGGCCTGGACGGTTCGGGCATAGAGCCGGGGACCGAGGATGGCCCTCAATTCCCGACCATCGTCGAAGATCAGGGCCGACTTGGCCTGCTGGCCATGGTCCTGGTCGAGGAGTATCTCGGTGGCGACCAGGGTGGACTCGTCCAGCGCCTCCAGCACCTGGGGCGGCAAGCGGGTCGCCCGGGGATCGTCGGTATGCATGGAGCCGAAGATATGACTCGGCGGCAGGCCGGGTTTCTCCACCCGGAACAACAGCCCCTGGGGAAAGGGCAAGCCGGTCTCGCCCGCCGTCGCCAGAGGCGGCAGGCCGAGCAGCCAAGCCAAGAGGCCGCAACGGAAAAGCAGGGGAATCAGGTTCATGGGGCCTCCTCCGATCCGGGGTGTTTCCCGAAGCGCTCCGCGGCTGATCTGGGGTTGTATTGAGTATTGCAAAGAAAATACAGGCAAGACGCCCATGGTCGAGCCGGCCCGAATGGGGTGAGAAATATTATATGAAATATAATATATCACTTCTGAATACATCTCAGTCTTCAGGGCCGCCGAGCGCGGGGCCAACACCTCATCTGCCGAGGCAAGAGAGACCCAAGAGGCATCGGTGTAAGTGTGCAACGCTTCCGGGCATTGGCTGAAAATGGCCCTTTTTTGTTCTTTTTTCGAGAACGACTCGGCATAAATATATGTATTGTTCTCTATTGGAGAACAAAAAGCCAACGAAAAGAACGCATGCCCGGAAGTGTTGATAAGCGGACGGGCTGGCTCCTCTCCTGACAATCACTAAAGACCTAACAGGAATGGCTAGTAGGATTCCGACGGCGGGCCGTAGGCTAGATCAATGTTTTCTTCTACAATTTTTCCTCGTGCGTGGCGGTTTTGGCCTGTGGTCGTTCAGCTGTCGCATGGTTTCAGCGATCTTTGTGACATGAATCAATCGTGGAGGAATCGTTTGTGAAGAGGAAACTGCTGACCCTGTTCGCCGCTGTTGCGGCAATGAACGTCGCAGCCCAAGCCTGGGCCGCTGACAAACCCAACATTCTTTTTATCGTCGCCGACGACCACGGCTATGGTGACTCCGGTCCCTATGGCGGTGGCGAGGGGCGCGGCATGCCCACGCCCAATCTCGACAAGATGGCCGACGAAGGGATGACCTTCTTCGACTTCTACGCCCAGCCGAGCTGCACGCCCGGCCGCGCGGCGATGCAGACCGGGCGTATTCCGAACCGTAGCGGCATGACCACCGTGGCCTTCCAGGGTCAGGGCGGCGGTTTGCCGAAAGCGGAGTGGACCCTGGGCTCGGTGCTCAAGCAGGGCGGCTACCAGACCTACTTCACCGGCAAGTGGCACCTGGGCGAGGCCGATTACGCGCTGCCCAACGCGCAGGGCTACGACGAGATGAAGTACGTCGGCCTCTATCACCTCAATGCCTACACCTACGCCGACCCGACCTGGTTCCCGGACATGGACCCGGAGCTGCGCGCCATGTTCCAGAAGGTGACCATGGGGTCGCTGTCGGGCAAGGCCGGCGAGAAGGCCAAGGAGGACTTCAAGATCAATGGGCAGTACGTCAACGAACCCGGCAAGAGCGTCACGCTGCACGGCGTCACCTACCCCGACGGCGTCGTCGGCATCCCGTTCTTCGACAGTTACGTGGAGAAGGCGGCGATCGAGTTCCTGGAGAAGGCCGCGAAGGACCAGTCCAAGCCGTTCTTCATCAACGTCAACTTCATGAAGGTGCACCAGCCGAACATGCCGGCGCCCGAGTTCGAGCACAAGTCGCTGTCCAAGAGCAAATACGCCGACTCGGTGGTGGAACTCGACACCCGCATCGGCCACATCATGGACAAGCTCAAGGCGCTGGGCCTGGACAAGAACACGCTGGTCGTCTACACCACGGACAACGGTGCCTGGCAGGACGTCTATCCGGACGCGGGCTACACGCCCTTCCGCGGCACCAAGGGCACGGTGCGCGAAGGCGGCAGCCGGGTGCCGGCGATCGCGATCATGCCGGGCAAGATCAAGGCCGGTAGCCGGAACCACGACATCGTCGGCGGGCTCGACCTGATGGCCACCTTCGCCTCGGTCGCGGGCGTGAAGCTGCCGGACAAGGACCGCGAGGGCCAGCCGATCATCTTCGACAGCTACGACATCACGCCGGTGCTGTTCGGCACCGGTAAGGATCCGCGCACTTCGTGGTTCTACTTCACCGAGAACGAGCTTAGCCCAGGTGCGGTACGGGCCGGGAACTACAAGGCCGTCTTCAACCTGCGTGGCGACGACGGGGCCCAGACCGGGGGACTCGCGGTGGACAGCAACCTCGGCTGGAAGGGTCCCGAGAAGTATGTCGCTACCGCGCCCCAGATCTTCGACCTCTGGGCCGATCCCCAGGAGCGCTATGACATCTTCATGAACAGCTACACGGAGCGCACCTGGACCCTGGTTACCATGAACGAAGAGGTGAGGAAGTTGATGAAGACCTATCTCGAATACCCTCCGCGCAAGCTGCAGAGCGAGGTCTACACCGGCCCGATCACGATCTCGAATTACCAGAAGTTCCAGTGGGTTCGGGAGCAGTTGGGTAAGGAAGGCGTCAGCCTCCCGCTGCCGACCGGGAACTGAGTCAAGCCGCGGGGTCCGCTGGCGGAAACACGGCGGACCCTGCGCTGTCCATCCTGCTTAACGCAGACAGCCAGAGTCGAGAGTCGGCGCTGTCGCAATCCCCAGCGATGGGGAGAGGAACCTCCATGAGAAAGCTTGGAATAGCGCGGTTGAGCGGTTGGTACGCGGCATTGGTTGAGGAGGAGTCTAATCCATGAGATCGATAGTCAGGCATTGGATCATCAGCGTCGCGAGCCCCTTGCTGATGCTCACCATGGCGACCGCGCAGGCCGCGGAAGCGCTCTCTTCGTGGAACGAAGGGCCGGCCAAGGCGGCGATCCTTGAGTTCGTCGGTAAGGTGACGAAGCAAGGTTCGCCCGACTTCGTGCCGCCGCCCGAGCGCATCGCCACCTTCGACAACGACGGTACGCTCTGGGCCGAGCAGCCGATGTACTTTCAGCTCCTTTTCACCCTCGACCGCATCAAGGCGCTTGCGCCACGGCATCCTGAATGGGTGGGGAAGGAACCTTTCGCCTCGCTGCTCAAGGGTGATGTGAAAGCCGCGCTCGCCGGCGGGGACAAGGCGCTGCTCGAACTCGTCATGGCAACGCACGCGGATATGACCACCGAAGCCTTCGCGGCCATTGTAAAAGATTGGATCGCCACGGCACGGCATCCCAAGACCAAGAAGCTCTACAGTGAGATGGTGTACCAGCCAATGCTCGAACTGCTCGCCTACCTGCGTGCGAACGGCTTCAAAACCTTCATCGTTTCCGGCGGCGGCATCGAGTTCATGCGCCCATGGGCGGAAAAGGTCTATGGCGTGCCGCCGGAACAAGTCATTGGCAGCAGCATCAAGACCAAGTACGCACTGCGCAACGGCAAGCCGGCCTTGGTGCGCCTGCCGGAGGTGAACTTCATCGACGACAAGGAAGGTAAACCCGTGGGTATCAACCAGCACATCGGCCGCCGCCCGATCGCCGCCTTCGGCAACTCCGACGGCGACCTGCAGATGTTGCAGTGGACCACCGCCGGGGAGGGAGCGCGTTTCGCTCTGTACATTCACCACACCGATGGCGAGCGGGAATGGGCCTATGATCGAAACTCCAAGGTCGGCCGTCTCGACAAGGGCTTGGACGAGGCAAGGGCGAAAGGCTGGACGGTCGTCGATATGAAACAAGATTGGAAGGTCATCTTTCCAGCCGAAACACGATAGCCGTTTAGCTCGGCCAAGGACCCGGCGGTCAGCCCGAGGCCGCCGCTAATCTCAGCACTCCTCCCAAGCAGTTGGACCGATGAAACAACACACCACCAATCTTCTCACCGCTGTCCTCGGCTTCACCATGATGAGCTGGGCTGTTGCCGCAACCCCGCAGGAAGGTGCCGACCATACGTCACAGGCCAATAATCCCTTGGCCAATATGACGGCATTCAACATGCAGAACTACTACATCGGCGATGTGACTGGCGCGGATAAATCGGCCAACCAGTTCTGGTTTCGTTACGCCAAGCCTTTCTCCGTCGCCGATACGAACTGGCTGTTGCGGGCCTCGTTGCCGGTCAACACCTATCCGCTACCGCCGGATGGAAGCAAGGAGACCGGAATCGGCGATCTGAATATCTTCACCGCCTACCAGATCGACACCGGCAATCCCGGGGTCAGCTTTGGCATCGGCCCGCAGCTGACCGCGCCGACGGCGAGCAAGGACGAGGTCGGCAGCGAAAAATGGTCCGCCGGACTGGTGAATGTTTTGTTCGACGGCCGGTCGCGAAGATTCCAGTACGGGTATCTACTTTCCTGGCAGCATAGTTTCGCCGGCAACGACGACCGGGAAACCGTCAATGTTGCCGCCTTTCAGCCCTTTGCGTTCTATCAACTCGGCGGCGGCACCTATTTGCGGGCCGCGCCCATCTGGGCCTACAACCTTGACAACGACGACTACAGCGTCCCCTTGGGGGTTGGTTTGGGCCATGTCATCAAGCATGACAAGACGATGTACAACCTCTTCATTGAGCCGCAGTTTTCCATCGCGGATCGGGGAGCGGGGCAACCCGACTGGCAGATCTTCTTCGGACTGAATCTTCAGTTTCTGAACTAAGAAAAGGCCCCAGGGATAGCCATTTCAAATGGGATATCACGCAGAGCGGACTGGGAATCGGTTGTCGGTTATGCCTGGTAGTCGGTCCGTAACTCCTGGTCGGCTGCCCGGACCAGAACGATTCGATCTCTGAAGGACGATTCGATTTGTATCTCTCTGCATTGCGACGACTAACGCTCATTCTGCTTTCTACAGTAGGGCTACTGGGCGCATCCAGCAGGCAGGAGGAGGCGGCTCCGTTAGATTCCGCGCCTGTCAAGACCCTGAATAGCGGTGCTTCAGTCGCCTCGTACACGGGCAGTCAAAGCTGCGCGCTCTGCCACGAAGGGGAATACGCCGCGTGGAAGGGTTCCCACCACGATCTGGCTATGCAGGAAGCGAATCAGCGGACGGTGCTGGGCGATTTCAACCAAGCGCGCTTCACCCACCTGGGCGTAACCTCGAGTTTCTTCCAGCGCGAGGCGAAATTTTTCGTCAATACCGAGGGGCCGGATGGAAGGCTACGTGACTATGAGATCAAGTACACCTTCGGCATCACGCCACTCCAGCAGTACCTGGTCGAGTTTCCCGGTGGCCGATTTCAAATGCTGGGAATCGCCTGGGATACACGTCCAAAACATCAAGGCGGGCAGCGCTGGTTTCATCTGTATCCAAATGAGGCGCTCAAACCTGGTGACGCCGTGCACTGGACGGGTATTGATCAGGTATGGAACTACCAATGCGCGGAGTGTCACTCGACAAACCTGCACAAGAATTACGATGCCGACAAACGAACATACGCCACGACCTTTTCCGAAATCAATGTAGGCTGCGAATCCTGTCATGGCCCAGGTTCAATGCACGAAGCCTGGGCACGCGAGGGCGCCAAGGACAGGACTGGCTCCATGGGGCTGAGTGTGCGTTTCAGCGATCGCAAGACCGCTGGCTGGAAGATAAATGAGACAACCGGCACCGTCCAACGAGCAGGGCCGGCGGCCCGTCACGATGAGGTCGAGACCTGTGCCTTCTGCCATGCGCGCCGTGGTGTCCTGCACGAAGGGCACCGGCCTGGCCGTCCGATCGCGGACACGCACCGGGTCGCATGGCTCGATGAAGCCCTGTATCACGCGGATGGCCAGATACGCGAGGAAGTCTATGAGTACGGCTCCTTCCGCCAGAGCAAGATGTACCAGGCCGGGGTAACCTGTAGCGATTGCCACGATCCACACAGGCTCAAGCAGCGCACCGAAGGCAATGCTTTATGTTGGCAATGCCACGCGCCGGATAAATTTGATAGCCCCGCGCATCACCATCATCAACAAGGCTCGACTGGTGCCGCCTGTGTGTCCTGCCACATGCTACAGCGCAGCTACATGGTCGTGGATCCCCGCCGCGATCACAGCTTTCGCGTGCCGCGGCCGGACCTTTCCGTGCAGCTCGGTACGCCGAACACCTGCAACGACTGCCATACGGACCGCGATGCGCGTTGGGCTGAAAAGGCATTCTTCGACTGGTACGGGAAACGAGAGCGCCCTCACTACGCCGAAACGCTTCACGCCGCGCGCAACCAATTGCCGGGTGCCGGCGACATGCTGGCGCGCCTGGCGCGTGACTCCAATACCCCCGCTATCGTGCGCGCGACAGCCGTTGCCCACCTTGCGGGCTATCTCGCCCCGGACTATGTCCCGATACTCAAGCAGGCCGTGCGGGATGCGGACCCGCAGGTGCGTGAAGCGGTGATAACCGCGGTCATGACTCTTAAGCCCGAAGGACGTCTTGCGGTGATCGAACCCTTGCTGGCCGATCCGATCCGAGGTGTGCGGATTGAGGCGGGTCGTGCCCTTGCGGGAATTCCGCCGCAATTATTGAATCCAACGCAACGCTCCGAGCGGGATCGGGCAGTGGACGAATATCGAGCGGCACAGGGTAGCAACGCCGATCGCCCCGAGTCCTGGCTCAATCTAGGCAACCTGGACATGGAGACGGGGAGCATCGAACAGGCGGAGCGTGACTATCGTACCGTGTTGGAACTCGAAGCTCGTTGGGAACCCGCCTACGCCAATCTGGCGGATTTACTGCGTGCGACCGGACGAGACAGCGAGGGCGAAAAGCTTTTGCGCGATGGCATCGAGCGATTGCCGAACGCCGCCGGACTGCATCACGCGCTCGGCCTGCTCGAAGTCCGTCACAAGAACATGCCCGCGGCGCTGGCTGCGCTGAAACGTGCCGCCGATCTCGATCCCCGTACCGCTCGCTACACCTATGTGTACGCCATAGCGCTGATTGAGGTCGGCCGAACCGGCGAAGCCTTGAGTATTACCGAAGCGGGACTGGCGCATGCGCCATACGATCGGGGGCTTCAACAGTTGAATTCGTATCTGAAGACGATGTCCGTCACACCCACGAAGTGACCTGTCTTGGCATGACTCCCACCCATGACACAGCAGCTCGAATGAGAAGCTGGGTTCTGTTGACATAGTCTTGTTGGCCTCTGGTTGGCTCGATCACCTGTCGGCGCTTCCGGGCCAAGGCCCTTTTGTGCGATTCTATGTTCTCCGATAAGCAACAATCTCTCTTGTATGGGCGTATTGTTCTTTAAAAGAGAACAAAAAAAGGCTGTTTTGGGTCGATGCCCGGAGCCACCGAGCGTTCATACCAATTTATTGCCGAATCTTGCTTGCAGTGGCGGATTCGTGGTTGGCGCCGGAATCCGCCCGAGCCTTTGGACGCCTGACATTCATTCGGGAAGGGTATCCCGGTTCCATGGGTAAAACCGAGGCCCGCCGGGCCCGCCTGGAAACCGGGAACCAGGGCTGGGCGAGTTGCAGTCGCCGCCCACTGGGCGAAAAGACCCGGGGAAAAACGCGGGAAAACCGGCTCCGCGGAGTGGACAACTTTCTCTTGTTCTACGACCCGCTCTTGATCGCCCGCGATGAGGCTCGGTTTCGGCGCGCTTTGTTCGTCGACCTGGGCTATGGCGAGGACCCGGTGACGACCCTGGAGAGTGCCTCCCGTCTGCGTCGTCTCAACCCGGAACTGCCGGTGCTGGGGGTGGAGATCGACCCGGAACGGGTAGCCCGGGCCCAACCTTTTGCCACCCCGATGACGCAATTTCGCCTCGGCGGCTTCAATCTTCCCCTCCAGACCTGGCCGGACTCCGGCGAGCCGGAAGGGGTACGCCTGATCCGCGCCTTCAATGTCCTGCGTCAGTACGAAGAAGCCGCCGTGCCGACGGCCTGGGCCGGACTCGGTCGCGCCCTGGTGCCTGGAGGACTACTGGTGGAAGGGACCTCGGACCCCTATGGTCGACTCTGGACCGCCAATCTGCTGCGCAAACCGCGACAAGGCGGCGATTCCGCCCCCTTGGTGTTGGAGGCCCTGGTCTTGGCCCAGCGTCTCCGCCTGGACTGGGCACCCGAGGCGTTACAGGCGGTGCTGCCGAAAAATCTCATCCACCGCATGCGGACGGGGGAACCCATCCATGACTTTATCACTGACTGGAGACGGGCCTGGGAAGAGACCCGCGCCCTGGGTCAGTGGGGAAACCGCCAATGGTTCGTCGCCGCGGCCCAGCGGCTTCATGCCATGGGCCATGACGTCAGTCTCCGGCCCCGCTGGTTGCACCAGGGCTGGCTGGTGTGGCGGCGTCCGCCCCCAGCCCTATACCCCGGAGCCCCGCCCGCACCAGGTTGACCCGCGCCAGGCGGTGGGCGCCTTGGGCCATGGCGAGCAGGGAGCGGCCCAACTCGCGTCGACTCTCCGCAGTGCGCGGACAGAGCGGCGGGGGAGGGGGAAAATCACAGGCGGCGGCGAAGCGTCGCAGGTCTTTCTCGTCGACATAGCAGAGCGGCCGTATGAGGAGGAACCGGTCATCGAAATAGGTGCGCACCGGGGCCATGGTTTCCACCCGACCGTGGTAGACCAGGTTCATGAGGGTGGTCTGGGCCAGGTCGTCGGCGTGGTGACCATAGGCGAGGACGCCGCATCCCAGGCGCTCGGCCTCCTCGAACAGGGCCTGGCGGCGATGCCAGGTGCAACGCTGGCAATCCATCGGCAGGCGTTCATCCGCGGCCGGGGTGATGGGGACCAGGCTGTAATCGTATCCCTGTTCCCGCAGCCAGCGTTCCAGCGGGGGATGGAGCGGGGTTTCCGGCCCCCGGGCGTCGGCGGTGACATGGATGGCGACCAGTTCATAGTCTTCCCGGCAAGAGCGACGGCGCCAATCGAGCAGACGCAGCAGGGAGAGGCTGTCCTTGCCGCCGGAGACCGCGACGGCGATGCGATCGCCGTTCGCCAGCATGGAGAACTCACGCATGGCCCGGTTGATCGGCTTGAACAACCAGTAGGCGAGGCGTTCCGCATCGGCTGGATTCATGGCATGGGTCCTCCCGGCGGTTGAAGTCTTGGGGAATGGATGGCATTTCCTCGGGCGATTTCTGTCAAAAGATATACCCGCCTGCTGGTCTGTTCGTCCGCCTTCGGTGTTACGCCAGCCGTTACAGAGCTCGCTCTGCGCCGGCTGGCGCGCCTGGAAGGCGAACGAACCGCCGTCGCATTCAGGTATGTCTTTTTCCGGCAATCGCCTTAAGCTAGCGGGCCGGAGACGTTCCCGACAAGATGGCCGGGAAGGCAGGCATGATTTTTTATATAGCATGAAGTGAGGTGTAAGCATGAGCCAGACGGTCAAATTCAATGTCCAGGGGATGAAGTGCGGCGGTTGTGTCGCCACGGTGCAGAGCACCATCGCCAAACTGCCCGGGGTGACCTCGGCGGCGGTGGATCTGGTCAGCGCCAGCGCCCAGGTCGAGGGCGACATCGATCCCCAAGGCGTGGTCAAGGCCCTGGCGGCCGCCGGCTATCCCGCCCAGTTGGCGGATTGAGCCGGACCATGGACACGGAAGCCGCTGTGGGCGGGCGGGAGGTCCGCCTCTCCATCGGCGGTTTGAAATGCGCCGGTTGTGTCGGGGCCGTGGAACTGGCCCTGCGCGCCGTACCTGGAGTGGAAGAGGCCGGCGTCAATCTGGTCGAACGCACCGCCCGGGTGCGGGGTGCGATGTCGCCGGAAGCCCTGATCGCCGCGGTGCGGGCGGCGGGTTACGAGGCCGCCGAGATGCGCGGCCTGGAAGACGAAGCCTCCCTGAGCCAGGCCGAGGATGTCCAGTTTCGACGCCTGCTGCGACGCTTCTGGGTGGCGGCGGCGCTCGCCGTCCCCCTGATGCTGCTCGATCTTTTCCATCTCTTGCCGGAGATGCACCAGCCGGGCGGACGGCTGTTCTGGTTCGGGGCGGGGATCCTGACCCTCGGCGTGCTGGTGCTGGCCGGGGGACATTTCTTCACCGGCGCCTGGAAGGCGTTTCGCCATCACCAGGCCAACATGGATACCCTGGTCGCCCTGGGCACCGGGGCGGCCTGGCTCTATTCCATGCTGGTGACCCTGTTCCCCGAAGCCGTGCCCAGCCTGGCCCGTCATGCCTATTTCGAGGCCTCGGCCACTATCATCGCCTTCATCAACCTGGGTTCCGCCCTGGAGACCCGGGCCCGCGGCAAGACCTCGGCGGCCATCAAGCGCCTGCTGGGTCTGCAACCGCGCACGGCCAGGGTGATCCGCGAGGGGCGGGAGCTGGATATCCCCATCGGCGAGGTCGGTTTGGATGAGACCATCCGGGTCCGACCGGGGGAACGGGTGCCGGTGGACGGTGTGCTCATCGACGGCCACTCCAGCCTGGATCAATCCATGCTCACCGGTGAACCCCTGCCGGTGGAGCGGGGGATTGGTGACCAGGTGGTCGGCGGCACCATCAACCGGAGCGGCAGTTTTCTTATGCGGGCGACCCGGATCGGCGCCGATACGGTGCTGGCCCGCATCGTCGAACTGGTGCGCCGGGCCCAGGGGGCCAAGCCGCCCCTGGGTCGGCTGGCGGACCAGGTCGCCGGGGTCTTCGTGCCCACGGTGCTCATCCTGGCGGTGATCACCCTGCTCGCTTGGTACAACTTTGGCCCCGAACCCAGGGCCGGCTACATGCTGGTCGCCGCCATGAGCCTGCTCATCATCGCCTGTCCCTGCGCCCTGGGTCTGGCCACCCCTATTTCCATCATGGCCGGCGTCGGCAAGGCGGCGGAGCAGGGCATCCTCATCCGCAACGGCGAGGCGCTGCAACGGGCCGGTCAGATCGACACCCTGGTGCTGGACAAGACCGGCACCCTCACCCGGGGGCGCCCGGCCCTGGTCGACCTGATCCCCGCGCCGGGCTGGGACAAAGAGGAAGTCTTGCAGTTGGCGGCGGATCAGGAGGCGGGTTCCGAACACCCCCTGGCCCAGGCGATCCTGGAACAGGCCCGGGAGCAGGGCCTGAAACCCAGGCGGGTGAAGAATTTTCAGGCCCAGGCCGGACGCGGGGCGGGCGCCCGACTGGCCGATGGTCGCGCCGGGCTGATCGGTAGCGCCAGGTTGCTGCGGGAAAGCGGAGTCGATCCCTCGGCCTGGCAGGAGACTGAAGCCGCCATGGCCGCCAAGGGGCAAACCCCCATCTATCTGGCCGTGGACGGCCAGGTGGCCGGGGTGCTGGCCCTGGCGGACCCGATCAAAGCGGACAGTATCGAAGCCCTGCGCCGCTTGAAAGCCGCAGGTTTGCGCTTGGTTATGATCACCGGCGATCATCGGGTCACCGCCGAGGCGGTCGCCCGGGAACTCGGCATCGAAGAGGTGATCGCCGAGGTATTGCCCGAGGAAAAGGCCCAGCGGGTGCAGACACTCCAGGCGTCCGGCGCGGTGGTCGCCATGGTGGGGGATGGTATCAATGACGCCCCGGCCCTGGCCCAGGCGGATCTCGGCTTCGCCATCGGCACCGGGACCGATATCGCCATCGAGTCGGCGGATGTCGCCCTCATGGGCGGGCATCTGAGCGGGGTGTTCTATGCCATCGCCATCTCCCGGGCCACGGTGCGCAACATCAAACAGAACCTGTTCGGCGCCTTCGTCTACAACTCCCTGGCCCTGCCCATCGCCGCCGGCCTGCTCTATCCCTTCACCGGTCTCCTGCTCAACCCCATGATCGGCGGCGCGGCCATGGCCCTGTCTTCGGTCACCGTGGTCAGCAACGCCAACCGACTGCGCCGCTTCGAGCCTGAATCATGATCCTGGATTGGCTGATCAATCTCGGTGGTCTGGCACTGATCCTTTTCATCGCCTGGTGGTTCTGGGGCTGGCGAGGGAAATCCTGATTCCCGGCGGAAGCGGGTGGAAGCCCGCGACCAGCATCCCCAGGATCCGCTGGGCGGACCGGATCAGTTCGTAGATACTGTTATCCGAATCAAGCTCCATGAAGCGCTGGGTTGAAGGGTTGTCCCGATTTGAGCACACCAAAAGCGACATGGATGAGCTTTCGCATCATGGCGCCGATGATCACCATAGATGG
>JBPOHE010000019.1:0-12612 GCA_052035915.1 Pseudomonadota bacterium | reverse complement strand
TGAGCAAAATAGGGACGTGGGTCGAGCAGACGTGGCAACATAAAGGTCTCCATCCAGTGCGAGCTTTGCTTCCAAATAGGTGGCCTCCCGCCGCTTGTCAACCACCCACATAGCGCGATTGCCCTGGACTTGGCCTCAGCGGGTTGGAATCCGCCATGGGGTCGATGCTAGAATAGCCGCCACAGGAGATATCCTGACCCTTTTGGGGCCGTAGCTCAGCTGGGAGAGCGCGACAATCGCACTGTCGAGGCCAGGGGTTCGATCCCCCTCGGCTCCACCAATTCATCCTCCGCGGATAGTCTGGGCCCGTGTCAACACGGGCTTTTTTGTTTGTCCCGCCGCCATCCTCCCTGGATTCTCGGCGGGCCTTGTTCCGGGCATCGACTGAAAGTGGCCGCTTTATGTTCTCTTGACGAGAACAATGTCTCTGTGGAAGTGGCATTGTTCTCGAACTGAGAACGAAAAATCGGCTACAAGAGCCTGTGCCCGGGAGCCATCTTTCGGCATCCGGGCTGACCTGGGTTGGTGTTGGGGCGCCAAGCGCCGAAATCCAGCTTTTGGGAGACAAAGCGCTGGGATTCGCTTCGCTCATCGCCGGCCAGGGGAGGGGAGTTCATCAACTCTGCGGAATCTTCAATGTCTGCCCGAGACGGACCTGATCGTCCCTGAGCCCATTGGCCTGCCGAAGCTTGGATAGGTCGATGCCGTATTTTTTAGCGACCGTGGCCAGGGAATCTCCCCGCCCAATGGTATGACGGAGTTCAGCCCGTGGTCCGGGCGCGTTGGCCACCTGTGTCCCGGGAGGCGGATTGCGACGGAAATAGGCCCGAATGCCGTTGACCATGGAGCGGGCCAGTTGCTCCTGATGGGCCGGCGTGGTCAGACGGCGCTCTTCCTCGGGATTACTGATGAAGGCGGTCTCGACCAGCACCGAGGGGATGTCCGGGGATTTCAAGACCGCGAATCCGGCCTGTTGCACCTCGTTCTTATGCACCTCACCCAGGGCGCGCAGTTGGCGCAACAAACCCTTCGCCAGATCCTGGCTGGCCTGCATGGTGGCGCTCTGGGAGAGATCGAGCAACACCGAGGTCAACACCTCGTCCTTGTCTTCCAGACTTACGCCACCGATGTGATCGGCGGCATTCTCCCGGTCCGCCAGCCAGCGGGCGGCCTCGCTGGTCGCGCCCCGTTCCGACAGGGTGAAGACTGAGGAACCCCGGGCATTGGAGTCATCGAAGGCGTCGGCATGGATGGAGACGAAGAGATCGGCCCGTAGTTTCTTGGCCTTCTGGATCCGCTGGCGCAGCCCGATGTAATGGTCGCCGTCGCGGATCAGCACCGCCCGCATACCGGGTTCGCGATTGATCATGGCCGCCAGGCGGCGGGCGATGGCCAGGGTGACATCCTTTTCTTTGCGGCCGGTGGCGCCGATGGCGCCGGGATCTTCACCGCCATGCCCGGCATCGATGGCGACGATGAGGGTCCGGCTGCGCTCCAAGGTGGGCTTGATATCCTTGACCACCTTGGGAGGACGGGCGGCGGCCGTCTCCTGGGGATAGAGATCGACGATGAGGCGGTGACCGAAATCCTTGCCGGGCCGGGAGAGAAAACTCCTGGGTTGCACGCCCTGCTTGAGATCGACCACGATGCGCAGGGCTTCGGCATTCTTGTCGCCGACCCTTTTGCCGATGCGGATCTGGCTGATGAGGGGGTCGCCCGCATCGACCTGGGGCAGGGTGGATTGCAGACTGCCCTGCTCGATGTCGATCACCAGCCGCCGTGGATTGTCGAGGGGAAACAACTTGTGCCGGGCGGCCTCCGAGGTATCGAAGGCCAGCCGGGTATATTCAGGCGAGGTCCACACCCGCACCCCCTTGATCTCCAGGCCATGGGCCCAGGCCAGTGGGTAGCAGAGAACAAGCAGCAGCAGCCATGGCGCGATCTTTCTCATGATTCTCTGTCCGACCAGTTCCACCATTACCACTCGAAGGTAAGCGTTTCCCCCTCAGTCTAATCCTCTCCCCACGAATGGGGTGGAGGGTACTGAATGATTACCCTTGAAGTTAGCACGGCGGTGAAGGAATTTCTATATTTTCTGGTGGGAGAGGGGATGTTTCTCAAATATCCTGTAGCAAAAAAGCCGCATTTTGGCGGCCCTCGTTCAAGCGGACGAGCACTTCCTCCCCAAGACTGGAAGCCGCCGCCAGAGTCAGCCATCGCCCACCCGGGGCAGAGTCCAGGTGGATGACTAGGTCCGCCGGGGGTAGTTCCCCGGCTCCCCGCTCCGGCCATTCCACCAGCAACAGGGTTTCCGGGGTCAGCAGGTCCCGAATACCGAGATACTCCAGTTCTCCCGGGTCTCCCAGCCGATACAGATCAAGGTGATAACAGAGGCGATCGGCGAAGGGGTAGGGTTCGATCAGTGTGTAGGTGGGACTGCGCACCGGCCCGAGAAATCCCAGGCCGCGTAAGAATCCCCGTGCCAGGGTGGTCTTGCCGGTCCCCAGTTCGCCATCGAGATAGATCACCAATCCGGGTGGTGAGACTCGTGCCAAGTGTCCGCCGAGGGCCTCCTGCGCCGCCGCGGAATCCAACCAGAGCCGCGTCATGAGTGGATCTCCGGATTCAGCAAGGGGCGCAGTTCGGCCAGCAGATCCCCGGCCAGTAGCCCACGCTCGCCACGAGCGGCGGCCCGATCCGCCGCTGCGCCATGTAGGCAGACGCCCATCTCGGCGGAGGTTTGGAGGTCGAAACCCTGGGCCGCCAAGCCGCCGATGATCCCCGCCAGCACATCCCCCATACCGCCGCTGGCCATGCCTGGATTGCCTTGACTACAAACCCCGGGGGGACGGACATCCGGTCCCTGAATCAGGGTGCCGGCCCCCTTGAGTACGACCAGACCGCCAAATCTTTGCCGCAAGGCCAGTGCCGCCGCGAAGCGATCCGCCTGCACCGCCGCCGTAGTCAGACCGAGCAGACGCGCCGCCTCGCCCGGATGGGGGGTGAGCACCCAGTCGTCCCTATGTCTTGGGGTGTTTCCGAGGAGGTTCAGCCCGTCCGCGTCGATCACCAGGGGCCGATCGGTCTCCAATACCCTGCTCCAGAGTGAGCGCCCCCAGGCATCTTGACCCAAACCTGGGCCGAGCACGATCTGCGTCGCCCGCTGGAGCAGGGGATCGAGATCCGCCGGTGCTTCGACCCCTTTGGTCATGATTTCGGGCCTGGTCATGGTCAGGGCGGCGGCATGGCCAGGCCAGGTGGCCAGGCTCACCAAGCCAGCGCCGGTACGCGCCGCCGCCTCGGCCGCCAATCTGGCCGCGCCGCCCATCCCTTGGGCACCGCCCACCACCAGCACATGACCGAAATCTCCCTTGTGGGCGGTACGTCGGCGTGGTGTCAGCAGGCTGGACTGCTGCTCCCAGTCGAGCCGTTTGGCGGAAAGAAGCTCATGACTGTAAACCCGGGCCGGCACCCCCAGGGCATCGAAATAGATGTCGCCGCAGTGATCCGGCCCGGTCCCGACGAACAAGCCCAGCTTGAGCCCGATGAAGCTGATGGTCGCCTCGGCCTCCACGGCGATGCCGAGCACCTGGCCACGATCCGAGTCCAGTCCCGAGGGGATATCTATGGCCAGCACCGGCGCCGGATGCCGGTTGATGGCCTGAATGGCCTCCGCCCAGAGGCCGGTCAGCGGGCGTTCGAGGCCAGTCCCCAGGATGGCGTCGACGATGACATCCGTCCGCGAGGGTAACCCTGTGAAGGGGAGGACTTCACCCCCGGCCTGGTCGTAGGCCAGGGCCATGGTCAGGGCGTCCCCACGCAGTCGATCCCTGTCCCCCAATTGCCGCACCCGTACCCCCAAGCCATCAGCCAAGGCCAGACGGGCCACCACATAGCCGTCGCCGGCGTTGTTGCCGAGACCGCAAACCAGGGTAATATCCCGCGCTTCCGGCCAGAGTCGACGCAACAAGCGATAACTGGCGGTGCCGGCGCGCTCCATCAGCTCAGCCCCGGGAATGCCGTAGTCCTGGATCGCCAGGCGGTCGAATTCGCGCACCTGGGCGGCGGTATAGAGCGCATGGGGAAGTCGATCCGTCTGGGGCATGGGCCTTGTCATCATCATCCGATCCTCTCGTGTTTGGGGAGCTGCCGGGGGCTAACGATAGCGCGAAGGCCGGGACCGCTCCATCCGCTTCACGCTCGCTCGACTGGACGGCCCTCGCCGATCGGATCAAAACCAGGGGTCGGGCCTTGGGGTTTCAGCGGATCGGCATCACCGACACCGATCTCGGTGTGGCGGAACGGCGACTGCAAGACTGGCTGGCCCTGGGATTCCAGGGCGAGATGGACTACATGCGCCGCCATGGTCATAAACGCAGCCGTCCCGAGGAGCTGATCCCTGGGACCCTGCGGGTGATTTCGGCGCGGATGGATTATCTACCCGAGCCCATGAACAAGAGCGCGCCGATTCTGGAGGATGGAACCGCGGCCTTCATCTCCCGCTACGCCCTGGGGCGGGACTATCACCGCCTGCTGCGGAAGCGCCTGCAACGACTGGCGGATCGCCTGGGAAGCGAGGTCGGTGATTTCGGCTACCGGGTGTTCGTCGATTCGGCGCCGGTGTTGGAAAAGCCCCTGGCGGAGAAGGCCGGGCTTGGCTGGATCGGCAAGCACACCAACCTCATCCACCGCGAGGCCGGCTCCTGGTTCTTTCTCGGTGAGATCTACACCGATCTTCCCTTGCCCATCGACACCCCCGCCGAGAATCACTGCGGACGCTGTCAAGCCTGTATCCAGATCTGCCCGACCCAGGCCATCCTCGGCCCCTATCGGCTGGATGCCGGACGCTGTATCTCCTATCTCACCATCGAGTTGGCGGGTGCTATTCCCGAGTCCCTGCGCCCCCTGCTGGGCAACCGTATCTACGGTTGCGACGACTGTCAGTTGGTCTGCCCCTGGAACCGCTTCGCCAAGATTACCCGGGAAGAGGATTTTCTGCCGCGACAAGGCCTGGACAGTACCACCCTGATGGCATTGTTCGTCTGGGAAGAGGATGAGTTTCGGCAACGCACCCAGGGCTCGGCCATCCGCCGCCTGGGCCATGAACGCTGGTTGCGCAATATCGCCGTGGCCCTGGGTAATGCCCCCCGTTCGGAACGGATTCAAGGCCTGTTGCAGGCGCGACTGCGGCATCCATCCGCGCTGGTGCGCGAGCATGTCCTCTGGGCGCTGGGGCGACAGGGGGAGAAGCCATGATCTCCTGGGGGATCAGGAGCGGGATGTTTCCACTGCTCGCCTTCGACAGGCTCAGGCCGAACGAAACAAGATGATTACTGCGGGGTCCATGGCCAATGCCCTTGGAGGTTTATGAGGGGATACGCAAAAACACCTCGCGGTAATAGCGCAACTCGGCGATGGATTCCTGGATGTCCGCCATCGCCAGGTGACGCGCCTCCTTGCTGAAACCCGACACCAAGCCGGGCGCCCAACGGTTTACCAGTTCCTTGAGGGTGCTGACATCGAGGTTGCGGTAGTGGAAGTAGCCCTCGAGCTTGGGCATGAGGCGGGCGAGAAAGCGCCGATCCTGGCAGATGCTGTTACCGCACATGGGTGAGAGACCCGGCGGCACATGCTGTTCGAGAAAGGCGATGGTCGCCGTCTCGGCGGTGGCAAGGTCGATACTGCTGGTCCGCACCCGGGTCAATAGCCCGGACTCCCGATGGTGGCGCTGGTTCCAGTCGTCCATGGCCACCAGCACTTCCGGCGGTTGGTGGATGGCGAGGATGGGCCCCGCCGCCACATACTCCAGGGACTGATCCGTGACCAGGGTGGCGATCTCCAGGATCTGATCGCGCTGAGGATCCAAACCAGTCATCTCCAGGTCGATCCAGATGAGATGAGTGGGATTCGCTACCATGACAACCTCCTTCGTTCAGGCGGCGGATTCTAGCAGAGCGCCCGAGCCGCCTGTATCCTATGTTGCATGAATAGCTTTACTTCGATCTTTTTATTGGCCCTGGCGGGGGGGACCCTGCTCGAACTCTGGTTGCTGTGGCGCCATGCCAGGCATGTGCGCGCTCATCGAGACCAAGTGCCGCCGGCCTTCGCCGAGCGCTTTTCCCTCGACGAGCACCACAAGGCCGCCGATTACAGCCTGGCCAAGGCCGGATTGGGGGCCTTCGATGTCGTCCTGGGGTCGGGGCTCATCCTGGTCTGGACCCTGGGCGGGGCGCTCGAGGCCCTGCAAACCGCCTGGAATGGTCGGTTGGGTTCGCCGCTGTGGGAGGACCTGGCGCGGCTGCTCTCCTTCATGCTCGTCTCCAGCCTGCTCGCCTTGCCCATGGGCGCCTGGCGCACCTTCGTCCTGGAACGCCGCTTCGGTTTCAACCGCACCACCCCGGGTCGCTTCGCCCTCGACTGGTTGCTGGAGGTCGTCATGACCCTGGTGCTGGGTATCCCGCTGGGATGGGCGATCCTCAGCCTGATGCAGGGGGCGGGAGAATTCTGGTGGCTGAGCGCCTGGGCGGTGTGGATGGGCTTCGTGCTCTTGCTGTCCTGGGCCTTCCCGGTCTTCATCGCCCCCCTGTTCAACAAATTCACCCCCCTGGAAGACCAGGTCCTGCGCGAGCGCGTGCAGCGACTACTGGAGCGTTGCGGTTTCAACAGCCGGGGGATCTTCGTCATGGATGGCTCCCGTCGCTCCGCCCACGGCAACGCCTATTTCACCGGACTGGGACGCAACAAGCGCATCGTTTTCTTCGATACCCTGCTCGGCGGGCTCAGCATCGAAGAGGTGGAGGCGGTGCTCGCCCACGAACTCGGCCACTTCCGCCTGCATCATGTACGCAAGCGGTTGATCAGCACGGCGTTGCTGTCCCTGGGCGGACTCGCCCTGCTTGGCTGGTTGCAGCAGCAACCCTGGTTCTTCAGCGGACTGGGCCTGAGCCAGCCCTCCGCCGCCGGGGCCTTGCTACTCTTCCTCATCACCGTGCCGGTGTTCGGCCTCTTCTTCCAGCCCTTGGGGAGTCTGATCATGCGCCGTCACGAGTACCAGGCCGATGCCTATGCCGTCGCCCATAGCGGCGCTACCGCCCTGATCTCCGCCCTGGTCAAACTCTATCGAGACAACGCCAGTACCCTTACCCCGGACCCGCTCTATTCGGCGTTTCATGATTCCCATCCCCCCGCCCCCTTGCGCATCGCCCGCATCACCCGGCTGGCCGAAGGCTGAGAGAGGGCCGGGCCGTTGTCGGCGACCCAGGTCATCCCCATGTTTCTCCGTTATCATTGCATCGGAACCCACCACGGGAGATTTGTCTCTATGAAGGCTATCCTCATATCCGGAATCCTGCTGTCCCTGCTCGGCATCGAGGCTTCCGCCGCGGATGCGAGCGCCGGCAAAGCGCTGGCGGATAAACATTGCATCCAATGTCACGGCGCCGAGGTCTATACCCGCCCGGACCGCAAGGTCAATTCGTTCGATCAGCTCAAGACCCAGGTCAGGCGTTGCGAACTCAATCTCGAACTCAAGTGGTTCGATGACGAGATCGACAACACGACTGCCTATCTCAATCAGGAGTATTACCGCTTCAAGTAAAGATGCCCCGCCGGCATCTGACGGAGCGTCAGGAAGCGCGCATCCGTCATATCCAGGAACGCCGCCGCCAGCGGTGGCAACACCAGGTCGAACAGCGCCTCGAAACCCTTGGTGAGACTCCGACCCGATCCGCTCGGGTGATCGCCCGTCATGGCGCCAATCTGGCGATCTGCGATCTCGAAACAGGAAGCTTCCATCACTGCCTGTTCCGCCAGAACCTCGGCCATGTCGTTTGCGGGGATCGGGTGCTCTGGCAGCCCACCGCCGACGGCGATGGCGTGGTCACCGCGCTCCTCGAACGCCATAGCGTGCTCGCCAGACCGGACTACAGCGGACGGGAAAAGCCGCTTGCCGCCAACGTCACCCAGATGGTTCTGGTGTTGGCCCCCCAACCCGAGCCCAGCGAATATCTGCTCGACCAGTACCTGGCGACGGCGGAACTCATCGGCTGTGGCGCCATCCTCGCCCTCAACAAGGTGGATCTGCTGGCGTCGGATCAGCGTCGCGAACTTCTCGACCGCTTCGACGCCTACAGGCGCATCGGCTATCCGCTGATCGCGGTCAGTGCCACCCAAACCGAGGGTTTGGCACCGCTGCTCCCCTGGCTCGAAACCCAGACCAGCATCCTGCTGGGCCAATCGGGCGTGGGCAAGTCCTCCCTCATCAAGGCCCTGCTGCCCGATCTGGAGATCCAGATCGGCCAACTGTCCCAGGCCACCCGGGTCGGACGCCACACCACCGCCGCGGCCTTTCTCTACCAATTGGTGTGTGGCGGCCATCTCATCGACTCGCCAGGGGTGCGTAGTTTCCGCCTGCTGCCCATGGATCGTCAGGAACTCGAATGGGCCTACCGTGAATTTCGCCCTTTCCTCGGCACCTGCCAGTTCGCTGATTGTCGCCACCACCAGGAACCCGGCTGTGCCCTCAAGGCGGCGGTGGAGGAGGGGAGCATCGATCCTCGCCGACTGGACAACTTCCGTCATCAGGCGCGGGAACTCGGATGAAGGGCGTCGCCGAGCCCATCAGGGAGTTGCTGTGCGATACCGCATCACCCGACAGGGCGCCAACCCTTAGGGACGAGACGACCTATCCTGTCCAGCTTTGCCGAACCAACCTCGAAGGGTGCGGATTCCCTGGCATCACCGCATTCGGACTCCGGCTGTCCGATCCCCATCATGTCGCGATCCCGGGGCAGGGGGGGTGAGTCGGTTTTTTTGTTCTTTTAATGAGAACAATAAGAGAATATCAATCGGTATTGTTCTCTAAAAAAGAACGTATTCATAGCCTTTTCGGCCCAGGCCCGAATCGCCTCCAGGCATGAGTCACAAGCTTGGTAGGAAGTGATGAGCGCGGCGAACCACATCGATCACGAATGGAGAATACCTCGATTGATGCGGTTCGTTTGTCACTGCATCCTGGGTTACTTCCTTCGTCAGCCCAACTTACGGGCTGGCTGGTGTCGGGAGTCGGTGATGTTATAAGAAACGTTTGGTCCGCACAGCGGACCCTACATGGCTGCAAACAATATAAGCTGGAACCCCAAAAATCAAAGCAGAAATATAAGCTACTGGTAGTGAAATTAAGAATAGCATTATAGCATTTGAATTCCAGAGCATATCTGCGCCATGATCAATAAACCCCGCAAGTATACTTAGAAACAACATTGCCACAAAAGGGGCAATCAAGAGCCCATTCGTTGCACGTCCCATTATATTAAATAAACCTTAAAGCATTTAATCGCCATCATTTGGATAAATTCTACCAAGAACCGGGATATCGCCCCCGTAACAAAAGCCTCCCCATGGGTTAGCTCCGTAGCTCCGTAGGTTGGGTTGACATCGTCAACCCAACATTCCAAACAGCATCGGCGATGCATGTCGGGTTGCAAAATACGCAACCCGACCTACGATACCTACGGCGAGAGGAGGCCACTTCGACTACGCCTGATAAGACGACACTTCAATGAGATTGCCGTCCGGATCTCGAAGGTAAACGGACATTATCGGGCCAAGAGCGCCAGTGCGAGGAACCGGTCCATCTTCGACCTTGACATCGCACTTGCGTAGATGGTCGATGACTGACTCGGGCGACTCACTGGTAACGAAGCACAAGTCGGCCGAACCAGGGACGGGATGATTTGCGTGAGGGACAATGGGCGTATCAGCGGGATGCAGGTTGATCTTCGATTGCCCAAAGGCAAGCGCCTTCCGCCCGGCGCCGAAAGTAACGGGCACCATGCCAAGAACTGTCTGATAGAACCAAATCGTTGCATCCACATCTCGCACGGTAAGCACGAAATGATCGAGGCGCTCAATCTGCATAAGGACTCCCCGTGTTTGACGCCCAACCACCAGAAATATCCTTCCTCAACATGAATTTGATGATATCAGAAGTGTTTCCTGGCGATGGAACTCCGATATATCCATGGAACTTCAATCTCCCGAACTTCTATTTCTTCATCCATCCATGATACTTGGGCAGGACCCGCCAGGCGGACCAATCGGGCTATGAATGCATCCCCAAATGCTCATCCAGCCAATCCCGAATCCAATGGCTGGCGCGGGAGCCGGCGAATCGTCCGCGTTCTACGCCATGATGAAAAAGCACCACGGTGGGGAAACCGCGTAGTCGATAATGGCCGGCGAGTTTCATGTTCTCGCCTTCGTCGACCTCGACCTTGGCGAGTTTCACCCGGCCGTCGAGTTCCTGGATGACGTGTTGTATATGGGGCGCCAGGCCATGACAGGGTCCACACCAGTCGGCCCAGAAATCCACCAATATGGGTACCTGATGGGAGGCTTCGATCACCTTGGCCTGAAAATCGGTCAGGCCGGCATCGAATTGGTGAGGGGAGGGGGAATGGGCATGGAACATGGGGAGCCTCGCCTGATGAACGTCGTGGACCAAATCGACCCGGCACCTCTAGTATGCTGTTCGCGGTACACTAGCTCTATTGTCCGGCATCAAAGGAACCCCAGATGATCAGTCTCTTGCGCGCCCCTTATCCCGCCACCCGGATGCGGCGCATGCGCCGCGACGACTTCTCCCGTCGCCTGATGCGCGAGACCCTGTTGACGCCCGCCGATCTCATCTATCCGGTGTTCGTGCTCGAAGGCGAGGGACGCCGGGAGGCGGTGGCTTCCATGCCGGGGATTGAACGTCTGAGCCTCGATCTGCTGGTGCGGGAATCCAGAAGCCTGTCGGCTTTGGGGATACCCGCCATCGCCATCTTTCCGGTCACCCCGCCGGAGGCGAAGTCCGAGGATGCCGCCGAGGCCTATAACCCGGATGGGCTCGCCCAGCGGGCGGTGCGCGCGGTCAAGGAGGCCGTCCCTGAGTTGGGGGTGATCACGGATGTCGCTCTGGACCCCTTTACCACCCATGGCCAGGACGGACTCATCGACGCCTCCGGCTATGTGATGAATGACGAGACGGTGGATGTCTTGGTGCAACAGGCCCTGTCCCACGCCGAGGCGGGGGCGGACGTGGTGGCCCCCTCGGACATGATGGACGGGCGCATCGGCGCCATCCGCTCGGCCTTGGAAAGCGAGGGCTTCAGCCATACCCGCATCCTCGGTTATTCGGCCAAGTATGCCTCCAGCTTCTACGGCCCCTTTCGCGACGCCGTGGGTTCCGCCGCCAATCTGGGCGGTGGCAACAAATACTCCTACCAGATGGACCCGGCCAACGCTGACGAGGCCCTCCACGAGGTGGCCCTGGACCTGGCCGAAGGCGCGGACATGGTGATGGTGAAACCGGGGATGCCCTATCTGGATGTGGTGCGGCGGGTCAAGGAAGAGTTCGGCGTGCCTACCCTGGTCTATCAAGTGAGCGGCGAGTACGCCATGCTCATGGCGGCGGCCCGCAACGGTTGGCTGGATGAGCGCAAGGTGATCATGGAGTCTTTGCTGTGCCTCAAGCGCGCCGGTGCCGACGCCATCCTGAGCTACTTCGCCAAGCAGGCGGCCCAGTGGCTTCAGGAAGGGTAGTAACCTCATGACCGACCGTTACGCCGTCATAGGTAACCCTGTCGGCCACAGCCAATCGCCCCGCATCCATGCCGCCTTTGCCCGTCAGACCGGTCAGGATCTGGAATATGGGCGGCTGCTCGGCGAGCCCGGGCGTTTCGCCGACCAGGTACGGGCCTTCTGCGCCGCTGGCGGCAAAGGGCTGAACGTCACCCTGCCGTTCAAAGGCGAGGCCTGGCGACTAGCGGACGAATCGAGCCCCCGGGCCGAGGCGGCGCAGGCGGTCAATACCCTGATCGCCCTCGAAGGGGGACGGCTGCGGGGCGATAACACCGACGGCGTCGGTCTGGTGCGGGATCTGGAACAGAATTGGGGCTATGAGTTGAGGGGCAAACGGCTGCTGCTGCTGGGAGCCGGTGGTGCCGCCCAGGGGGTGGTGTGGCCCTTGCTCGAACGCCGTCCCGAGCGGTTGCTGATCGCCAATCGCACCCCGGACAAGGCCAGGGAGCTGGTCCGACGCCTGGCTTCTCCGGGAGCACTGGCGGGATGCGGTTTCGACGATTTGGTCGGTGAGCCTTTCGATCTCATCCTCAACGCCACCTCCGCCGGCATCGGCGACCGGGTGCCTCAAATCCCGGATGGACTGCTCACCACCGGCGGCTGGTGCTACGACTTGATGTATGGCGACCTTCCCACCGCCTTCGTCCGCTGGGGTCTCGAGCAGGGGGCGGCGCGGGCGGTGGATGGTCTGGGGATGCTGGTGGAGCAGGCGGCGGAGTCCTTTTTTCTTTGGCGGGGGGTGCGCCCCCGTACCGCCGAGGTCATCGCCGAATTGCGGGCTGGGACCAGCTTGTAGGCTGGGTTGGCGGCGCCATGACAGAGATTTTCCGCTCCCCTGAGCGCCGGTGCGCTACGTAACCCCATTTCCTATTAGTTTATCCGCCTGAAAGCCATGGGGTAGGCTGGCGATGAGCGAAGCGAATCCCAGCTACTGAGAAGCTGGGTTTCAGCGCTTCGCGCCTCAACACCAGCCTGCGAATATCGATA